>CAIMUP010000118.1 GCA_903844645.1 uncultured Bacteroidota bacterium | reverse complement strand
TTCCCCCCGTTACAACTAATATCAAAACCATTATGATCAGTTGAAGTGATTGATCCGCCTACCAAAGCTGTTGGTTGGGTTAATAACTTACTGGATGTAGTAGTACAACCATTGTTATTAGTAACAGTTACTGTATAAGTGCCTAAAGCTAAACCTGTCGCTGGATTCGTAACTTGTCCATTGCTCCATAAATATGTATTACCACCTAAACCGCCACTTTCATTAGAGGTCGCATCACCGTTGCTGCCACCATTACAACTGATATTAAATCCATTGTGAAGTGAAGAGGTGATAACACCGCCCACTAAAGCGGTCGGTTGTGTCAACAACTTACTTGAAGTAGTAGTACATCCATTATTATTCGTTACCGTTACAGTATAAGTACCTAAAGCTAAACCTGTAGCTGGATTCGTAGTCTGCGCATTGCTCCATAAATAAGTATTGCCGCCTGAACCGCCACTTTCATGAGAAGTAGCATTACCATTACTGCCTCCATTACAACTAATATCAAAACCATTATGATCTGTTGAAGTAATTGAACCACCTACTAAAGCTGTTGGCTCAATCAAGGTATTTGAAGCAGAAACGGTACAGTTGTTATGATCAGTAACCGTTACCGTATAGGCACCAGCAGCAAGAGCCGTTGCAGGATTCGTAGCTTGGCTATTATTAGTCCATCGATAATTATAATCGGGAAGTCCACCCGTAACATTTGCTAAATCTGTACCATTGCTTCCACCATTACAGCTAATATTATAGCCATTGTGAGAAGAAGGTGTAAAACTCGAAACTACCAATTGGGTAGGTTCTGTAATTATTTTCTGACAAGTAGCAGTACATCCGTTTGCATCGGTTACTGTTACATTGTAAGTTCCGGCAGCTTGTAATGTTTGTGATGAAGTATTGGTAGAAGTACCATTATCCCAATGATAAGTATAACCTGGTGTTCCACCAGTTGGTGTAGTACTTACAGCACCAGTTAAATTATGATAACAAACTAAGTTCGATCCTCCACAAGTAGTGGATGGATAAGTAGCAGGTTCTATTAAGGTAATATCTACAGTTGCCATACAACCATTTCCGTCTTTAGCAGTTACAGTATATAAACCAGCTGTAAGACCTGAAAAATTAGGACTTACTTGGTCAAAGATAGCGAGACTATATATACTATAGGTATAAGGTGTAACTCCTCCAGATGCTGTAACACCTACTGTTCCGGTAGAATATCCATGACATAAAAGATTAACATGTGCACCTACATTTTCCACAACGGTAACCGATTGCCCTGGTTGTGTAATAACGATAGTCTGATTCGCTGTCTTACAACCAAAGTTATCCGTAGCCATTACCTGATAAGTTCCTGCACCATCTACAAAGGGATAAGTATATGCACCATTACCAGAAGTAATTCCACCATCTATAGAAATATTATAGAATCCGTTTAAATCTTCAGTACCACCACTTGGTCCTTCAGGAACATCAGTAATGGGATTAAAGTTATTGTGAACCTGATCTAAACCTAATATTAATACTTCGGCATCATTTCCCTGAAAACAAGATACTCCTACTCCTGAATGGCTGGTGTCGTCATTAGTAGTATTATGAGCTAATGCATAAAATGCTACTAAATCTGGCTGACCTATAACTTGATTCACAATGTCAGAATTACAACCTGTGGTAACATCTCTTAATTGAGCAGGATAGGTTCCCGGAGCAAGACCTTCAAAAACGTTTGCTGAATGGAAATCTAAACCGTAAGAATTTGGATCATCTTGATAAGTAGAGAATCCATTGATGGTATATCTGTAATTCGGACCTAAATCGTCTGCATTCAATGTAACTGAACCATCGGAAGTATATTCAGGATGTGCTCCTGGCGCCTGACCCACGTGGCAGGTGGTAATACTTTGATTGGTAATAAAGGTAGGCTTGGAATTAATAACCAATACATAGGTATCAGAATATAAATCATTATCATAACTGGAGGTACAATGACCAGAAACAACAGCATAATAAATATCCGAAGCATCTAATGTAGGTGCAATGGTCAGAGTTGCTGTCTGAACACCGGAATAGGTGGCGTTATTTACTAATGCTCCGCTACCGTTATACCATTGTATAGTACCATTCGTATTATTATAGGTAGCAGTCAAAGTAACCGAAGAAGCACCTTCACACATCGTTACTACTTCACCAACATCTGTAGGCGAGGTGGTCAGGGATGTGGAAAGAGTAGGATATGCATATAAAGTAAAGTTGTTAGCATAAGTAGAGGAAACATTTGAGGTTCCAGGATTGGTAACATTAATAGTGTGAGTACCTGCTGTCCCATTTAATTGTGCTTGGGTAATTACCGCTTCCAAAGATGTGGAACTATTATAGGTCGTAATAATAGGATTGCCATCCCAGGTAACAAATGAATTACCTGTATAATTAGTTCCTGTAAGATAAATTGTTAAATCGTCATCTCCTTTTAAAGCACAAGTAGGTGAATAAGTACTAATCGTAGGTACTGGAGCACTTACCGCAATCGAAGGACTTGTGTTAAGAGCTATACTCATAGTAGAGGCATCGCTTGCTGTGATAGATTGTGGTCCGGCAGTATTGAAAATAAAACTGTTGTTAAAAGAAGTAGTACCGCTTGATAAAACACCAAAAGATGGAATTGTAGCATAAGCATCGGTAGAAGATAATTGAACATGGTCAGCAGGTGCTGTGGTTACTACATTCCAATAATTATCTACTGCATTCACGGTTATAGAATTAATAGCTGTCAAGGCAGTTTGTCCTGTTGGAGCTCCAGTTTTACCAGATACTGTACCTGGTGCAGCCGTTTCTCCCGGAAGTAATAATTGTAGTTTAACAAAAGTATTTGCACCAACTGTAAAATTACTTGTGCTTGTCGTAGAAATCAGATTATAAGCAGCAGTTATATTTTTGTTTGAACCAGCCAAAAGAACAGTTGCATTAAAAGTCTTTGAGCCACCTGTAAATGTTACATTGGCAGGAGTTGTGGTACCTGCATTTGAAGAAATAGCAACAGACGAATTGAATCCGCCAAGCGTATTTCCAAATTGGTCTTTTGCTGTAATCGTTACAGAAAACGGAGTGCCCGCAGTTTGGGTAGTAATAGAAGAGAAATTAAAATGGTTCAAAGCACCTGCAACGGTAGATAAAGAACCAAAATTCGCGATGCTACCGATTCCATTGATAGAGGCAGAACCTGTATTGTTGTAATTGATACTTCCTGTGTTTGGATTAGAACCTCCCACATTTGGCTTTACTTGAAGATTACCTATCGTGAAAAAGTCAATCGAACTAACATTGGTGTTCGTTGAAAATGTTACGGTAACTTTCGATCCGTCGGAAGAGACTGCAACACTTGCAGTTCCTGTAAATCCAGCACCGCTTTTCACGACAGTAGGTGTTCCCGGGTAATTAAATTTCCAACCAGATGGTGCATTCAGAATGAATGTAGCATTCGTTTGGCTGGCTGCAAAATCAGATGCAACACCTTCCTGAACCTTGATGTTACCAATGGTTGTCCATTGTCCACCAACAGGTCCTGGAACACTTCCAGCATTTGCTGATCTGTCAGCCGAAATTCCTGTACCTAATGTAGCTGGAGTAACAACAACGGTTGCCATCACATTCGTGCTGAAAATAACACCTACAATTAAGGAAAATACGAAGGTCATTGACCTGCTGATTCCTTTAATTAATTTTTCTTGACTTGTAAAATTTCTCATGTTTTAATTATTTTAATTTATCTTATATTTATTATACTATTTATGGTTTACGACCAGCGTAAATTTTTTATTCGGTGCAAAGATAGATATTGGTCAGATAAGTTCCAAATTAATTTATTAACATTTTTCTGGAAAGAACCTGAAATTTGAAATGCGGGAAGTAATTTTGTTGTCATTATTTGTTTGATTATGCGACTATTATAAAATATTTCAAAGGTGAATGAGGGTCAAATTTTTGGAGGATTATTTTAGTATTAAAAAATTGCAAATAATTTGCATTGGGCTTTGAAACGGATATTTTTGGTAAAAGTTGCGATACTTTACATAAAAGAGGGGATAGACCATTCGGAGATAAATTTCCAACAAATGACCTAATTTTATTCATGCCGCCAACAAGTGTCATATTCTATTTTTAGTTCTTTATATTAATGTAGATGTCTGAATTTTACTTTTCGTTTTTACCTTCCGGACTCTTGAGTGGCTTTTGCTCTTTCGATTGCAAGTTTTTTTGAGTTTTGTTTTGATTTTTTTATCCCTCAATTTTATCATTCCCTAACTTAGATTTTTAATTTCTGACTATGCTCCAAATCCTCCAACTATTTTTTGTCGCGGCAAAAATACAGATGTCAAAGTTCCTACACAAATTTATTTTGCATTTCACCTCATTTATTTATCAACAATCACCTTTTAACAACTCTGCCATTACAAACAAAATAGGACTCTAAAAAACCAACCCGCCACTATAGCTTTTAATCCAAAGAATAGCATGAAAAAAAAGTTCACCAATCCTAAAATGCCCCCTTAACAAGGGTGGACGGTCTTGATGAAAAAAGATTAGACCTCTTTCGTAATTCTGTCCTATAGCTATAAGCATTCGATAGAAAAGAATGAATAGAAAGAACCATCAAATTCCAACAGGGACGACCTTTCGGTTGTTAAAATAGAATAATTAATAAGGTCGTCCTATAGGGACTTATTTCAAATTCATTATCTAATTACCACCAAAAGCCCGTCCCTTCGGGACTTGGATGCTACTTTTGACGCTACAATTATAAAAGAGGTCTAACATAGAATTCTCGTTTACAATAGATATATAAAAAAAGCTCCCTCCGAAAAATTTTCGGAGAGAGCTACTAAATTAACCTAAACAACTATTACCTGATAATTTTAACGAGGACCAAAGTCCATGGTCCAGGAATACCCCGAGTATTTATCCAACGGGCAAAATAATAAACCACCTTTCCTACCAATGAAACATCATAGATAATCTTGAAGGCTCTGCCGCGTATGTAAACAATCGGACAATTTTCAGGAACAAGAGGCATTAAACCATCCACCTGTGCCCTGACTTCACAACTTACCACACCATCTGGTTTGGCATTTGTTTCAAATTCGCTTGGTTGATGAAACTTCACCGCATGAATGGTGTGAATGGTTTCATCTACTTCCAATACCGGTATTTCTATCGGTATTGGTGATTTGGTATGTGTGGTTTTCGGAACATTGGTTCCAATTGCCAAACGTACAGGATTCGTGATTACAGGATTTGCTGTAATCCATCTTTTCACAAACAATCGAAGTGCCGTAATGTACGACTTTTTCGAAGTGTTTTTGGCTAACGTATCTTGTGGGGTACGTGTAGTCTTGTTCAAGGCAACTGCCCATTTTGTGTCCCAGTCTGTGTCAAAAACTTGCAGAGCTGTTACGGAAGCCGGAGTTACTCCCCAGGCTACAGAATTCATCAACAATAACTTGATGAAATTCTTTCTCCACACGTCGAACTTTTTATCGGCGTGAGGCAAATAATCACTACTTTTCATTACTTTAAAATTTAGATTGTTAATAAATGATTTTAGAAAACTACTATATAGAATCGCTTAATGCATTAAGCGACGCGGATTTTATTTCGAGTTGTTCAAGTACCTTAATAATCTCCAAAGCCAATCTGTAACTATTTGCAGAAGCCTTGTCACAGGTTATGTTGTAGGTGGAATAGGTTGTAGAGGTCTTGTAACATAATGCAGATATTTTGGAATAAGATATAGAATGTACAGTAATAGTGATGCAAGTTCTGTAACAATTATCAGGAGGATTGGAACCACTTACCAACATCTTGTAACGCTTTACAGACCTATGGGAAGGTATTACAGAGCCTTTGGAAACAGTTACAATAGTCTTGGAGAAAGTGGTCTTTTCTTTAGAAAGATTTTTTGAGGAGATGTTAAACTTTGCTAACAATCCATTCAACATTTCAGTGAGATATAAAATATCCACTGTTAACACAAACATGGGATTAATGCCACTCCCGACATTTTCTTTCCCTAAATTTTTTGACTTTTTCATTTGAATATATTTTATGATTTTGTACTAATATTGTATTGTACGTTTATCATTAGCATAAGGTTACGAACCCCTTGATATTTCTGGATTTCGGGCACACCGCAACAAAAAACAAAGTCTAAATTTTGTCAAAATATTTCATCTGCAAAAACTTAGATAAAAATCTATCTATAAATCAACTTGATATAAATTACTGTAATATCACAAAAACCAAGTGTGCTTTATTGGACAATCACCAACAACTTTTCAAGAATGGATAAACACGTTTCAGAATTCAATTAACGATTCCCATTCATCCCATTCGATTTATCCATGTAGAATGCCGCATTCGTGGAATCGCCCATGTAGCGATAGGTAATTCCGAGATAATAAACCGTCTTATAATCCGAAGGGTCGAACTGGTATGATTTTAATAAATAATCTATCGCCTTTTGGTACTGTTTCAGGTTGCCATAATTACCCCCAATGTTTCGATTCACCACTGCCGATTTAGGACTCATCGCAATCGCCTTTTCAAAGTACGGCATAGCCTCGGAATACTTTCCCAAACCCTCCAAAGCACAGGCTTTGTTGTTGTATCCGTCAGAAGAATTAGAGGGGTATTTTAATGCCGAATCGGCAAACAATAAAGCCTTGTCATTTTGCCCTAAACTCAAGTAAATAGAACTCAACCCGATGAAGACTTTCGGCTCTGGAACAGGAGAAAGTTTCAGTACCATTTCATAGTTCTTAATCGCATTCGCAAAATCCCCTTTATCGGTAAGCGCAACCGCCAGATTCATGTACGCATCCTGGTAGTTCGGATAGATACGAATCGCCTTGCTGAACTCTTGAATTTCTCGATCAATATACTGCTGCTTTTTAGCCTTGTTTTTCTCTGCCGGATAAAGATCAATAAGATAAGCACAACCTAAACTCAAATGGGCTTTCGCACTCCTATCTACCACCGTTACATCATGTTCAAACAGCGAGATATTATCTTTCCAATTCTGGCTTCTGGCAACGGTTTTAGCAGTATATAATCCTACAATAATAAAGACCAAAACGAAAAGAAAAGTATGGACGGAAATGAATTGTCCGAAGGTGCTGAATTTACTTTTGATGGATTCCGTTTTGGTGAATTTAATTAAGAAAAAAGTCAGCACCATGCAGAATCCAAGAGAAGGCATGTACATAAATCGTTCAGCCATTGGCGAGCCGATGATCAAGAAAATATTGGAAACCGGAACCAAGGTCAGCAGATAAAATAATATGGCGAATGCAACGACATTTTTTTGTTTGATTTTTAAGACCGCATACACCCCGATTGCCACATAAACAAGGATAGAAAGAAGGGCACTCGGGTCGCTTATTTTGTAGATAGGAATTTCCGAAAACGAATAATCAAACGACAACGAAACAGGAAATAATAAAAGGATAATATACTTCAACAAAACATAAAATGCCGTTGCCTTCTCGCTAATGAAATCAGGGGCTGTAGTCAATGAATTATTCATCGGTGAATTGAAGCCATGAACAGGCACCCCTTCCAAAACTTTGTAACGAATAAAAAAGAATAAGCCGGTAACGAAAACCATCACCACAACAGGAATTGCGAGACTCTTTACATCTGCTCTTGTGAAAACAAACAGCAGCAAAGGAGTAATAATCAAAAAGGAAATTCCGGTCTCTTTTGATAAGAGGGAAAAGAAGAAAAACAAAGCTGCGATAATCAATTTCACGATAGATTTTTTCTCTATATATTCCAACACAAAAATCGTTGAAAGGATGGCAAAAAGAAAGCACAATATCTCATCTAAACTTTTAATGCTGTCCACCACTTCTGTATGGATAGGGTGGGCAAGATAAAGCAAGGAACAAACGAATGGAAACAACAGGTTTTGCTTCTCAAATAATTTGCAAAGCAACATAAAAAGCAACCAACAACTCAAGGCATATAAAAACACATTCAGCAGATGAAAGACCATTGAATTATCAGGGAAAAATTGCCAGACAATCGCATAACAAACCAAGGGTGCCGGGCGGTATTCGGGGATACGGATATTAGTACCAAACCAGTAGTCTGTTTTCAGAATAGCAGGAATGCCGTTGAAGCCTTGAGTTACCAAAGAATTTTCTTTTAAAACAGTAGGGTCATCAAGCGTATATTTAAACGAAATACTCGGAGCATACAACACAAAAGCAAAAGCAGCAATCATGATTCCAAGTATTCTTTTAAGACTTCTTAAAGAAGCAGGGGTGGCTATAATCTCATTAGATTTAGTTCCTTTGGAGGTCTTGGAAACCGAGTTTTTTATCTGTTGTTTTTGTTTCATTGGTACGAACCGTTCTCTTGATAATTTATCGGGCAAAACTAAATATTTTCTTTAAACAAAAAAGCCCTTCGGTTTCCCGAAAGGCTTCACTATTCACTAAACTAAAATACTACATTTTTTTCTCTTTGATACGAGCCGCTTTCCCGCTCTTTTCGCGCAGATAGAAGATACGAGCTCTTCTGACCACGCCCACTTTATTCAATTCGATTTTATCAATTTGAGGAGAGAGAAGCGGAAAAATACGCTCTACCCCTACCCCATTAGAAATCTTTCTGACAGTGAAGGTTTTAGTCGTTCCGGTGCCCTTACGTTGAAGGACGACTCCTTGAAATAACTGTATTCTTTCTTTCACGCCTTCCTTGATTTTGTAGGAAACGGTGATGGTGTCTCCTGCCTTGAAATTCGGGAGGGTTTTTGAGGGAGTTAAAGTGTCCTGCACATATTTTACTAAATCCATTTTATTAAATTATTAAGTGATTCTATTATTTTTTGAGGCTGCAATATTAAACAATTTATCGGAAATACAAAACGGGGGATGAATAATGACTTACTCCACCATCATTTTCCCGATACCCAAGACCTCTTTATTCTCCTCTATCAATTTATAAAAATACATACCTGCGGGTAGTTGGTTTCGTTGGATGGTAACTTGTGTATTCGTTCCTACAGGAATAGATTTTACTTCTTGTCCGAGGAGGTTGTAGATGAATAAGGAGGGATTATGCACGCTGCCTTGAAAGGTTAGTATTGTTTGGGTGGAGAAGGGATTTGGGGAAACACTTATTGATGTGCCTTCTAATAGTTCCTTAATACCGACATTATTACAAAGATCGGTAGCAATTCCTGCACTGCTAATGGTTACTGGTGCTGGTGAGGAAACCAATCCCGAATCAACAACAGTAGTATTGTGAAATATTGATGTACCGGTATTGGCAAACACCGTTACTGCGGTATCCTGAAAGCACCCACTTTTTCCATTAGCATCTGTTTTTATAATATAAAAGTCGCGGGCACCTGCTCCGAAAGTGCTGTTAAATCCTGCAATAATAAATCCTCCATCGGGAGTTATTTTTAATGACATACCATAATCCAATCCTGTTCCTCCATAAGTTTTTGACCATGCCGGTATTCCGCTGGCATTAATTTTAATGAGATAAACATCCCAGCTTCCGGCACCAAAGCTGGCGGTAGATCCGCAAATAATATATCCTCCATCGGCAGTTTGCTGAATGGTGCTGCCAGATTCATCCTGGGTTCCCCCGTAGGTCTTGGTCCATTCCAATACGCCCATAGAATCTAATTTTAAAACGTAAACATCGGTGGCTCCGGCACCGTAACTATTTGTTTGACCGACTATGATAAATCCCTGATCATTGGTTTGGGTTACGGAATATACATATTCATCACCCACACCTCCATAAACTTTTGTCCACAAAGTATCGCCTGCATTATTCGTTTTGAAAATGCCTACATTGATACCGGATATATTTGAAAATGCCTCGCCAACGACCAAATATCCGCCATCATTTGTTTGCAAAACATCTTCACCGTTATAGCTTCCGACGCCGGAGAAAATTTTATTCCAAAGCACCGTCCCGGTAGCATCCAATTTTATCAAAGCAGCACCATAAAAAGTGGTGGCAGAGCTATAGGTATTACCGGTAATGATGTATCCGCCATCGGTAGTTTGCTTCACGGAAGTCGCGACATCAACATCGGTGGTACCAATCGTTTTACACCACAGCGTATCGCCTACATCATTCGTTTTGATGACCAACATATCCTTATTCCCTGCTCCGAAACTCAAGGTATGCCCCACAATCATGTATCCGCCATCCGAGGTTTGAATGACCGAATTGGCTAAGTCGAGCGAAGTGCCGGAATAAATCTTTGTCCAAATGGTATCAGCGGTACTGTTTAATTTTACGAGATAAACTTGATCGAAGCTGGAATTATAACTGGTCGTTCCGGCAACGATAAATCCACCATCGGCAGTGTTTTGAATGCAATGTGCCCATTCATTACCTGTGGCGGTGCCGACACATTTTTGAAATTTCAATTGTGCTTCTGCACTCAAGCCCATCAGGGCGAATGCGATTACGATTAATAGTATTCTTATTTTCATATTCATTACTTATTTTATTGGTGGCAAAATTAGGAAAAAGGAAATCATTCCCGCAAATGCCTTTCCTCGAAAAATCCGGTTTTACACCTGAAAATTGGGTTTTTCAACGGGAAAAAGAGACAACAGAGATATGTTCCCCCTCAACATATCTGTGTTGTCGGACAACATATCAACGGGGTCAAACAACATATCAACGGGGTCGGACAACATCTTAACGGGGTCAAACAACATATCAACGGGGTCGGACAACATCTTAACGGGGTCAAACAACATATCAACGGGGTCGAACAACATCTTAACGGGGTCGAAGAATATATCAACGGGGTCGAAGAATATTGTTATGGGCAAAAAAAGCTACCAATTTCACGAATTATTTAAACTATAATTCGCGAAATTGGTGGCTTTTTTTTTGCATCGAGAGCAAGGAAAAGAGGATTATTTAATTATTTCCGTGGGTCATATTCTCGACCATGTTGATGACGTATATCGCCTTGCCATAGAAGTCTCGGATTGCCGATGCCGCCACGCTGCACCAGATGATGGAGCCGTCTTTGCAGACATATTTTCTTCGCATCCGGTAATTGCCCCGCTTCTGATAAACGAGTTCGTTGAACAACTCCTGGTTGTGTTTTTTATCCTCTTCAATAGAAATATCGGAGAGCGATTTGGTCAGCATTTCGTCTTCCGAATATCCCAAAATATCTCGCATGGCAGGGTTTGAATTAACGATCATACCGCGAATATCCGCCACACAAATGCCGATGGCAGAGTTGTGAAACACCGCTTGGAACATGGCTTCCGTATCGGCAAGGATTTGGGAAGTATGTTTTAATTTCACGACTAATTTGTTTCTATCTATGGCATTCATCAACGACTTTTCGAGAAGCTCTCCGGTAATGGTTCCCTTCACCAAATAGTCTTGTGCACCGGTCTCCATCACGTTCTCCACAAAGTCATCGTCATCCGTTCCGGTGAATAAAATAATAGGGATTTTTTGGAACGAATCATGCAGCTTGAAGAAGGTTTCATACCCCATACTATCCGGCAAAGAAAGGTCAAGCAACACCACATCAATCCCACCCCGTTTGAGCCGGCTCATGCCCTTGTAAAAAGACGGCGAAACCTCGACCTTGTATTTTTTCTTGGTCTTACGCTCCAGCAACATCTCCTTGATCAGTTCGACATCGCCGAGGTTATCCTCAATCAACAGCACATTGATTATTTCCATGCAATGAAATTATTTCTCAGAAGCATCCTTATCACCATGCAGCCACAAGTCCTCGATAGATTTGATGACATCATAAAAATTATCCAAATCCACCGGCTTCACGAAGTACGAATATGCCCCCAAATCGTAGCATTTCTGAATATCAGCCTCCGCATTCGAGGTAGATAAAATCACGATAGGGATTTCATTCAAATGAACATCCTCGAGGAGTTCTTTCAGCACCTCGATACCATCTTTTCGTGGCAGATTGAGGTCCAGAATAATGAAATTAGGAGCCTCCTTATGGGCATATTTTCCTGTTTTATGGAGGAATTTAATTGCTTCATCGCCGTCATGCACCACCTCCAAGATATGTGGGATTTCCCACGTGGCAAAGGCTTCTTTGGTTAATTCAACATCACCGAGACTGTCCTCGATGAGCAAAATATTTACTGTTAATTTATTCGTCATGGTATTTTATATTTAAGGGGTCAAATCTATATCATTTCAAGTTAATGACAAATAGTCATAATTATTTCTTTATCGAGAAGAAGAAAGTGGTTCCTTTTCCTGCCTCCGATTCCAACCAAATCTGCCCTCCATGCCGCTCCACAATCTTCTTACAAATCGCCAGCCCGATGCCAGTTCCGGGGTATTCCTCTCGGTTATTCAATCGTTGGAAGATGACGAATATTCTATCCCAATATTCTTTCTCAATTCCGATGCCATTATCCTTTATTTTAAACAACCAATGAGTGGGTTGTTGCTCTGCCGAAATTGTAATTTCAGGGGTTACAACTCCTTTAAACTTGATAGCATTAGAAATTAAATTCTGGAATATTTGAATCATCTGCGAACTGTCAGCAGGGATTACAGGCATGATGTCAGTCATAATAATCTTTGCTTTATTTTCTTCGATAGCTTGTTTAAGATTCTGACGCACCACTTCCAGCATCTCATTAAAATCAGTAGGTGCTAAGTCCTTGGCTTTTGAATCCACTCTGGAGAAATTTAAAAGGTCGTTGATAAGAGCTTTCATCCTGCTTGCGCCATCAACTGCAAAGCCAATATACATATCGGCTTTCTCATCTAATTGTCCTTTATATTTCCGTTCCAATAGCTGCATGTAACTCGCCACCATCCTCAACGGTTCTTGTAAATCATGCGAAGCCACATAAGCAAATTGTTGCAGCTCTTCATTGGAACGCTTTAACTCGGCTGTACGGCGTTGTACCCTCGATTCAAGCTCTGTATTCATCTTCTTGATTTGTTCAGCAGCCTCCTTTTGTTCGGTAATATCTCTTGCGCTGGCATATCTCATCTTATCAACAGGGACCGCTTTCCAAGCAAGCCAGCGGAATGTTCCATCCTTGCAAAGACAACGGTTCTCGATGGTTAATTTAGAACCATCTTCAATCATTTTTCTCACCGCTGCAAGTGTCTTTTCTTTATCATCTGGGTGAAGGAATTCATGGTATGGTTTACTAAACAATTCATCACGACTAAATCCCAACACATCCTCGAATGCCGGGTTGATTCTTTTGAAATACCCATCCACCCCAATGATGCACATCATATCCAAAGAAAGAGTGAAAAACCTGTTCAATTCCTCTTCTGCTTTCTTCCGTTTAATGTTATCACTATTGATAAAGAACAATGCCAAAAGCACTACCAATATTGAAACCGAACCCGTGATTAAGATTACAGAAATCGTTCGCTTGGCACTGGCATCTGTCCCCGTTGTATGAATCAGCAACAACTGATTTTCGTCTTCCTTCATCCTATCAATCAGATTCCTGATCTCATCCATTATCCGATTCTCCTCACCAGTCATTACCAGTTCCGCAGATCCTCTTTGTCCTTTCAATTCATGAAATTGCAAAGTCAATTCCATCCGTTTATATCGCTCCTTAACCAAAGAATCCAACAACACCATTCTTTGCTGATGTTCAAGATTGTCAGTGATTAGTTTTTGTATACCTTCTATCTCATTATTTACATTTATATTATCCGTTTTATAACGTACCATATAGATAGAATCATTCGTAAGCATATAGCCTCGCTGCCCCGATTCAGCGTCTTTAAGAAAGGAAAATACCAACTCCAATTTGGTAATGATAATATGCGTTTGATTCACCAGCTTGGTATTTTCTATCAGCTCATTGGTAGTACGGAAGGTGAACCATTCGACACCGGTAAGGATGAGTAAAATAAATATAAACCCAGCAAAGGTCTTATTGTCTATTGCGATTTGAAACCTTTTGAACATCAGGGTTTCTGCTTTATCTGATTTCTATAGGAGAAGTAAAGACCTTATTACTTTCATTCCCCGCCCTATCTACAATATAACATTGAAATTTTACCGAATCAGGATAAGGCATTGGGAAGGAGGTAACGATTATTTTATTAAAAGTTATCAAAATCTCGCCTTTCATAGCTCCACTGCCTCCTTGCCCTACAAGATACGGAAGCCTGTAATTATAATTCAGGCTATCGCGCTTCCAAACTCCATTTGCTTTATGATAAAGCACGGAATAAAAATCCACGCCCGCCTCATCCTGATTCATTCCTACATCGCCATCACCATCTACGAAGTAAATCTTCAAAAGCCCCGTAGTATCTTTGTTATTAATATCATAAAGATGGTCATAACTTAGATAACTCAAGGTCGGAACGACAGTTGCTACTTTTGGTTTCTTGCATGAAATGCCCACCATCAGAAGCATTGCGAGTATTATTACATCAATCTTTTTCATATCTTCAGGTATTAATTAAAACTCAAAATAGTATCTTTTATAATTGCCACTGCCTCCATCAATTGCTCCTCGTTAATAACCAATGGCGGCGCAAACCGAAGCGTCGTTCCATGAGTAGGTTTCGAGAGCAAACCATTATCTTTTAATTTCAATGCCACCTCCCAGGCATCCTTTCCATTCACTGGATTAATAACCATCGCAACAAACAAACCCTTACCTCGAACCACCGCTATCATATCCGATTTTATCTTCTTCAATTCTCCCATAAATATCGGTCCGAGATGCGCCGCATTCTCCGCCAATCTCTCTTCCTTCACCACTTCCAAAGCCGCAATCGCAACGCGACATGCAAGCGGATTTCCACCATAAGTAGAACCATGTTCGCCAGGCTTGATGCACAACATAATAGCATCATTCGCGAGGACGGCAGACACCGGCATCGTACCTCCAGAAAGTGCCTTGCCGAGAATCAAAATATCTGGATGCACACCTTCATGATCGCAAGCCAGCATCCTTCCGGTGCGGGCAATTCCAGTCTGCACTTCATCCCCAATAAACAACACATTCGCAGCTTTGCAAAGCTCAAAAGCCTTCGACAAATATCCATCATCAGGGACAATAACTCCTGCCTCGCCTTGTATCGGTTCGACGAGAAATCCTGCAACATTCGGGTCCTTCAAAGCATTCGCCAAAGCATCCAAATCATTGTAAGGAATCGAAACAAAGCCCGTCGCAAAGGGACCAAATCCAGTCCGAGCATCAGGATCGGAAGAGAAAGAAATGATGGTCGAAGTGCGCCCATGAAAGTTCCCCTCGCAGACAATTATCTTGGCTTCATTCGGCTCGATTCCCTTCTTTTGATATGCCCATTTCCGGCATAATTTAATCGCTGTCTCCACACCTTCCGCACCCGTATTCATCGGCAAGACTTTATCATACCCAAAATACTTGGTCACAAACTCGGCATATTCCACAAAGACTTCATTGTGAAAAGCACGAGAACTCAAAGTCATTTTCTGTGCCTGTTCCATCAAAGCACCGATAATTTTCGGATGGCAATGCCCTTGATTCAACGCCGAATAGCCCGACAAAAAATCAAAATATCGCTTGCCCTCGACATCCCAAACATAAATTCCTTTGCCCCGCGACAAAACCACCGGTATCGGATGATAATTATGCGCGCCATATTTCTCCTCTAATTCCATAGCCCCCAAGCTCGTGATGTGTTCCATTAATTCTTCTGTATTCATAATTTTATTCCTTTCCTTATTAATTCAATAATCTTCGACTGCAAAAATACGAATTTTATTGGAGAGTTCCCAAATCGGTGGTCGTTGCGATTGAATAAAAGTAGCTCGCAAAATTGATTTTGAAGCCAAAAAATCACAATTAGTACTGGAAAATCACGGATGAGGTCATCCGCGACAAGTTTGAGGTCATCCGTGATTGGTTTGAGGTCATCCATGTTTTGGATGAGGTCATCCGTGATTGGGTTGAGGTCATCCGTGTTTTGGATGAGGGGAAACCGAATTCCGATTAGAAATGATAGCGCGACATACCGCAATATTTCTAAATTTGCGCTCTTTAATATTAAATAAAATACGATGAAAAGAGATAAACAAGTTTTTGATTTGATCCAGAAAGAGTTGGATCGTCAGCGTCATGGAATCGAGTTGATCGCTTCCGAGAATTTTGTGAGCCAGCAAGTGATGGATGCGATGGGCTCCTGCCTTACCAATAAATATGCGGAGGGCTTGCCCGGCAAAAGGTATTACGGCGGTTGTGAAATTGTGGATCAAACGGAGCAGTTGGCAATTGATCGCGCCAAGGTTTTGTTCAATGCCGAATGGGTGAATGTGCAGCCACATTCCGGTGCACAAGCAAATGCCGCGGTCATGTTGGCATGCCTCAAGCCAGGGGATAAGATTTTGGGCTTTGATCTCTCGCATGGCGGACATCTTACGCATGGCTCGCCGGTGAACTTCAGTGGGAAATTGTATGTCCCTTCCTTCTATCAAGTGAATGAAAAAACGGGTCGCGTGGATTATAAAAAACTCGAAGCTACTGCCATAAAAGAGCAACCTAAATTGATTATCGCCGGGGCATCATCCTACTCGCGAGATTGGGATTATAAACTCTTGCGAAAGATTGCCGATAAGGTGAAAGGCGGCTGCTTGCTGATGGCTGATATTGCGCATCCGGCAGGGCTGATCGCACGGGGTTTGTTGAATGATCCGATGCCGCATTGCCATATCGTAACGACGACTACGCACAAGACTTTGCGTGGTCCGCGTGGCGGCATGATTATGATGGGAAAAGATTTCGAGAACCCCTGGGGATTGAAAACTCCGAAAGGCGAAATCAAGATGATGTCGAACGTGCTCGACATGGCTGTATTCCCTGGTACGCAAGGCGGTCCGCTCGAACATGTTATCGCTGCAAAAGCCGTTGCCTTCGGCGAAGCATTGACCGATGATTACATGAAATATTGTATTCAACTGATGAAGAATGCGCAGCTTATGGCGAAATGTTTTATGGATAAGGGATATAAAATTATCTCTGACGGCACCGATAATCACTGTATGCTGATAGACCTTCGTTCCAAGAATCTCACCGGAAAATTAGCCGAGAATATCTTGGTCAAAGCCGACATTACGTTGAATAAAAACATGGTTCCTTTTGATGATAAAAGTCCGTTCATTACCTCCGGCATCAGAGTCGGAACGCCGGCAATTACATCTCGCGGCATGAAAGAAAAACACATCCCCAAGATTGTTGACTTCATTGACGAAGTGCTGATGAATGCCGATAATGAAAAGGTTATCGAGAAGGTGAAGAAGAAAGTAAACACATTCATGGAGGACTTTCCGCTGTATGTCTAAGTTTTTATATATTTGCACCCTCAAAACGGGGGATTAGCTCAGTTGGCTAGAGCGCTTGCATGGCATGCAAGAGGTCATCGGTTCGACTCCGATATTCTCCACATAATAAAAAGACTTCTGTGTTCTTCAGAAGTCTTTTTGTTATTATTAATTAAGAAATTATACCCTAAAAATGCGTCGCGTCTTCCCGCATTTTGCCGGCAAGCTTGGATAATCCTTCTTTTGCTTCCAAAAATTCTTTGGAGGTAGCATCTCCGCGGCTTCCGTCTGTCTTTATCCAGACAAATACTTCCTCATTTTTAAGATAATAATGCTGATTTTCCGTAACCTTACCTGTTACGCGGTCTTTCCAATTGTTTTCGGAATAAATCATCTTGCCTGCCGCGAAATACCATTCTATATTTTTATCTACCGTACCTGCCTTTACCCAAATTGTTACCATTTGCAGCTCCTTTCCTTGGTAAAAATAATACTTTGTACTTAAACTATCGCGGAACCGTACCACGCGGCGATAGGTACTCATCTTCGATTTAATTTCTTGTCTCTGTTTATCAATGTTTGTCATCAATCCTTGGTCTGTTTGTTGGGCTTTGACGCCATTCAGTATCAAAAAAAACGTTACTGCTACTATTGTTATTCTTTTCATTATCTAAAAATTTATTGTTATTATTGTCTGCGCAAAGTTACTAATAATTTCGGTAACTTATAGTATTATTATTTGGGGATGAGTAATCAGAATTTTGATGTCTGGTATCTATTTCGGGGCGATTGGTAAGGATTCGCGGGAATTCAATTCCCCCCCCCCCAAAAATATCGGTATGGATGCGGCAGTGTTTGATAGCTTTTTTAAGAAAAAAGGTACTCGCCATCACTTCGTTGGTACTGATTCTGTAGGAATTCGCACCTAAAAAAAGTGTATTCTTACCAAAAAATTTCAAAAACATATGTTTTTGAAAAGTTCTGATAGGATTTTCGGATTTCCTGATACCATTCCCCGTTATAATCTTATCTAAAAAAGAATTGCGCTTACCAAATTTTCGGGTTTTCCTATGCGAACAATCGGGACACCTATCTAAAAACTTAGGATTTTTACCAAAAACGAACAAAAACATATGTTTTTGTTCGTTTTTGGTAAAAATCCCGTTTCGGCTGGTAAGTATTTTCTTGCGTTAGGTAGGAATTTGCTTACGGGAGGTAGTAATTTTTATTAAAACAGTATGAAAACTCGGCGGAGCAGTATCTACTTACATCCTACCCCTTTCAAAAAAAGTTTGGCGACATGGAAATCGTTCAAAAAGGGTATAGAATTAACCAAAATGGTAACCCCGTTTGCTTGCAAAGGTATGGCTCTTTTCTGAATCATAACCTGTCGGATGGGAATGGGCATGAGCGCGATTTTTTTGCTATCAAATAGAAAAAAGGAGATACCTGAAAGGCGATTTTTGGGAGGATTATTTCGATGGCGGATTACGAATTCATGGCTGCGACAATCTCTTCCATCCGCATGGAACGGGATCCTTTGATAAGGAGTATGTCGCCCGCCTCCGCAGCAAAGCGAAGGAATTCTATCAGTACCTTATTGCTCTCGAAATGTATGGCATTTTCCATTATGGTATCCGCAATTTCGTGGGCGTGTTTCATATCCTTCCCGATAGATAGGAAGTAGTTGATATTGGATACTGAAATTATTTTTCCTACCTCCTGATGCCCGATTTTACTGGTGTTTCCGAGCTCCGCCATATCTCCCAGGACGGCAATCCTATTGCCTTTTGTTTTTATGTGTTCCAATGTTTTGATGGCGGCTATCATCGAATCCGGATTGGCATTGTAACAATCGTTAATGATGGTGATTCCATTTGTTTTCAGTACCTCCATTCGTTTATTGTATGACAAAAAGCTCTCCAGGGCTATCTTTATTTGCTTTGCAGATACCCCAAATTCGAAGCCTATAGCCGCGGCGGCAAGGGCATTATGGATGGAGTGTTCGCCAGGTACTTTTAGTTTGATTTTTGTGGTATTTTTTTTAAAAGTTACACTGAAAGTTGGCATCGCGAGCCTGTCTAATCCTAGGAACTCACCCTTTACGGCGACGTTTCCATGGAAACCGTAGGAAAGCCTGTGGCGCAGCCCTTTTGCGCTATGGAAAATATGTTTATCGTCTGTATTTAGGATGCCTTTTTTATGGTTTTTTATCAAATAATGTATCAGTTCTCCCTCCGCTTCAGCCACGCCGTTAATATCCTTAAAGAACTCCAGATGTTCCCTGCCAATATTGGTCAGCATGCCATAATCCGGCTCCAGAATTGAACACAAATAAGTCAATTCATGGAAGTGATTCGTCCCGATTTCTATGACGGCAATTTGGAACGTATCGTCCAGCCGAAATAATGTTAAGGGAACTCCGATATGGTTGTTCAAATTGCCCTCCGTCTTTAGGACTTTATACTTTGGGGATAGGACGGCGGCAATCATTTCTTTGGTGGTCGTCTTGCCATTACTACCGCCCACAGCAATGAAAGGGATGCCGAATTTCTTGCGATAATCCTTAGATAAATTTGCCAAAGCTACAGTCGTATCCTTAACACATTTTGAAAAATAATGTTTGAGATTCTCATTGTTCTTTTCATGCCAATCTTCATTGACAAAACAAATAGAAGCTCCCTTTTCATAAGCCTCCCAAACAAAATCATGCCCATCAAAGTTCTCTCCTTTGATAGCAAAGTAAAGATTGCCTTCTTTGATTGTTCTGGTGTCAATCGAAACTCCGGTTATGAAGATTTTGAAATGAGGCATTGGAAAACAAAGTCGCCCTTCAAGTTCTAAAATTTCTCTAAAGATGTCCATAATTTTTTAGAATAATGTCTTCGTATCGTTAGTTTCATTTGTCTCAATAGTCTCATCATCCCCTGCTCTGTCTAATAAAACCTGGGGTATTGACTTGTTTGCTTTTGCACCAAGTGTCTTGATGTCTTCCACTTTCTTTATTAGATTTCCCTTACCGGTAGATAGGCGATTCATTGACTCCTCATAGCTTTTCTGCGTGCCTTTTAATTTGTTACCAACATCGACCAAACTCTCCATCAGCAAAACAAACTTATCATAAAGATCTCCACTCTGCTTAGCTATTTCCATGGCATTTCTATTCTGATATTCTTGCCTCCAGAGGCTCGAAACAATCTTTAAAGTAGAGATTAAATTAGTAGGAGAGATTAACAAAATCCTTCTCTCATAAGCATAACTCCAAAGATCGGGATCGGCTTGCACGGCTAACATAAATGCCGGCTCTATAGGCACAAACATCAGCACGAAGTCTAAACTTGTCAACTGATATAAGTCCTGATAATTCTTTCCGCTTAACGTATTTATATGCAATTTGATAGCATCAATATGTAACTTCAATTCTACATCCTGACGAGTTTTATCTTCTTCATTAGAATACCTTTCATAAGCATTCAAGGACACTTTCGAATCAATGACAATACTTTTATTTCCCGGGTAATTCACCACCACATCGGGCTGTAATCGTTTCCCCGCTTCATCGGTGAAAGATTGCTGAACAAAGTACTCCCGTCCCTTTGCCAAACCCGATTTCTCGAGGATATTCTCTAAAATCATTTCTCCCCAATTGCCCTGCGTCTTGGCTTGTCCTTTGAGCGCATTCGTCAGGTTATTCGCCTCTTTGCTGATGCTTTGATTCAGGATAACGAGGTTCTTAATTTCATTCTGCAACGAGAAACGTTCCTTCGATTCTTTGTCATAAGTATCCACGACGCGCTTCTCGAAGTCTTTAATCTTTTCATTCAGCGGCTTCAATATCTCATCAATATTGGTTTTGTTTTGTTCCGTAAACTTTTTGCTCTTATCTTCGAGAATTTCATTGGCTAAGTTCTTGAATTCGGTCGTGAATTTCGTTTGGATATGTTCAATCTCCTCTTTTTGTTTTGCCAGCTTCTCTTCGATGTTCTTATACGCCTCCTCTTTGGTTGATAATTGTTTATTCAGCGACACATTTTTCTCCTGTTCGGCATCCGCTTTATCGCGCCATTCCCGAACCTGCTCTATCAATTGCAGCACTTTCCCTTCGGCAAGTTCCTTATGCTTCGATAGCTCTGCAATTTGTTTTGCCAACTCTTCTACCTGCTCTTGCGGAATGCCTTTATTGCTCTCAAACTTATATTTCATCACAAAATACGCCGCCCCGATTCCGACTACCAATCCTATTATTAAATATGCTATCTCCATTTCTTTTTATTTGCTGCAAAATTAGAAAGAGAATGGGAAGTCCTCTCGATGCACATCGGGAGACTTCTTCTTTTCTGGGGATTCAAAATGATTAAACCTGCTTCAAAACACCAATAATTCTTGAAAATGGTCGGGAGTACGCCCAATACTCCCATATATACGCCGCGTATATACGGGAGTACGCCGCGTATATACGGGAGTACGCCGTGTATATATGGGAGTACGCCGTGTATATATGGGAGTACGCCGTGTATATATGGGAGTACGCCGTGTATATATGGGAGTACGCCGTGTATATATGGGAGTACGCCGCGTATATATGGGAGTATTGGGCGTACTCCCGAGGGTTTTCCCCACTTTAATAGGAGTTTTTAATGCTATTTGCGCATCGTTCGCCATCTATTGCGGCAGAGATGATGCCGCCAGCATAGCCCGCTCCTTCGGCACAAGGATAGAGTCCGTTTACCTGTGGATGCTGCAATGATTCGGCATCTCTCGGGATGCGAACAGGAGAAGAAGTGCGGCTTTCTACGCCTACCAATACGGCATCATTGGTGGCATATCCTTTCATCTTCTTCCCGAATTCTTTTAAGGCGATTCGCAAACTGTCGGCAATGGTTTCAGGCAGCACTTCATCCAATAAAACGCTTTGCACACCCGGAATGTAGGAGGTATCGGGGAGGCTGCGGCTGAATTTGTGGTCTATAAAATCCATCATCCTTTGGGCAGGAGCCTTCAGATTGGAACCTGCCGCGATGAATGCTTTTTGTTCGATACCTTGGCGATACTTTAAGCCGCATAATGCGCCGTGATTTTTATAATTCTTGAAATCATTTTCATCCACACTGACCACGATGCCGGAGTTAGCAAAAGGATTATTTCGTTTACTGGGAGACCACCCATTGACCACTATTTCTCCGGCATCGGTAGCGCATGGCGCAATGATTCCACCAGGACACATGCAGAAAGAATACACGCCGCGACCATTTGTTTGGGATGCAAAATTATAAGCGGCAGCAGGGAGAAAAGCACTACGGGTATCGCAATGGTATTGGATGGAATCAATCAACGCTTGCGGATGCTCAATCCTGACCCCGAGGGCAAACGGTTTGGGATGGATCAGGATGTTTTTGGAATTCAATAACTCATACACATCCCCCGCCGAATGTCCCGTAGCCAGGATCACAGCTTGGGCTTTGATAGAATATTCGGTAGATGAATTACCATTAATAGTCTTCACCAGGATGCCTTGGATGGAATTATTGTGAATAATAAAATTAGTAAGCAGGGTATTGAACAAGATTTCTCCACCTGCCTCCAATATCGTTTCGCGAAGTTCCATAACCACTGCCGGCAACTTGTTCGTTCCGATATGAGGATGGGCATCTATCAGAATATCTCGCGAGGCACCGTGCGCCACCAAAATATTTAATATCCGATTCACATCGCCCCGCTTGGTAGATCGGGTGTATAGCTTGCCATCGGAATACGTTCCTGCGCCGCCCTCCCCAAAACAGTAGTTGGAATTGGGATTAATGAAGCGATTTTTATTAATTAATGCAAGGTCTCGTCGTCGTTGCCGAACATCCTTTCCTCTCTCAACGATGATTGGTTTTAAACCCAGCTCAATCAGTCTTAATGCCGCGAATAATCCAGCAGGACCAGCACCAATTATCAAGACAGGCGGCATATTATGAACATCTTTGTATTGTTCTTTATGAAAGATTGCATAGGGAGACGTTTCATTGATGAAAACATCTACCAACAGCCTTATCTTTACCTGCCGAGACCGAGCATCTATCGAACGCTTGGTGATATTTACGGAAGTAATGGAGGCAATCGTGAGTTTCAACTGCCTCGCTGCTTGTTCTTTGATAAGGAGTTCGTTGGAAGCCTCTTCAGGCAACAAAACCAACTCAATGTTTTGTTTCATTACCGAAGGTTTTTATTCAAAGTAGAACTGGAGATAGAATATTTTGGAGAACAACCCGCCAAGGTCTTTGGCAAAAGGCGTATCTTCGTGGACAAGCATGTTGCGGATGCTGTGGAAAACCTTCAACTCGGGAGAGAGTTTGAAATATTCAAAGTAAATATCCAGCCCTACACCCATTTCGTATCCATAATCGTCTTGGTTTAGCTTTACAATTTGCTTCTTTACGTCCTGCACCTTGTTCTGTGCGATGAAATCGTGGTCATATTTAATACCTCCCAAGACATATATCCTAAAGTTGTCTATCCGAACCGATTTAAACTTGAGCATCAGCGGGAATTCTGCAAAGGTAGATTGAACAAGTTTGGCAACTTCGTGCTGCACCACGCCATTTTGCCCAAAAGTATAATCTAATTCTCGCGAAGCGAAGACCAATGTCGGAACAAAGCGGAAATTAAAGTTTTCTCCCAGCTTCAAATCCAGAAGGATGCCGAGATTCAGTCCGGTATTGCTTTGGGAAGTAACTTGTTGCAAGGAATCGCTTTGATTGATGTTGGGACCCCACTTAATAACGAAGTCGGCAGAGTTAAAACCCAAGGTAAATCCCGGATGCCACGGGGCACGATCGTAAGTAGGCATGTTCTTGATGTGCATATCCTGAGCAATGATTCCATTAGTAAGAACCATTAACAGAATGACCGGAACAAGTATCTTATTTATCGTGAACTTCATGAAATTTTTCTTAATCGCTTATGCTTTTTGCGCAATATATATCGTCGCGATACCGAACGTAACAGGAATAACCTTTGTTGTATCGAATCCTACGGCGGTTAATATCTTCGCCATCGCGGCACCTTGCGGAAAAGCGATGACCGAACTCGGAAGATACGTGTAGGCGGCATAATCTTTCGAGATCAGTTTGCCGATAACGGGGAGAATGTTCTTAAAATAGAAGGCATACAGTTGTTTTACCGGAAATGTTGTCGGCATAGAGAACTCTAATATCGCAACAACCCCGTTTGGTTTCAGAACTCTGTGGATGTCTTGCAGACCTTTCTCGAGGTTCTCGAAATTACGGATGCCGAATGCCACAGTTACCGCATCGAAAGTGTTATCATTGAAGATTAATTTCTCGCTATCGCCGGGGAGGAGTTGAATTTTGTCGGTTAGTTTCATTTTCTTCAGCTTTGCTTGCCCAACAGCTATCATCTTCTCTGAAATATCCACGCCTATTACCTTATCAGGCTTGAGGGATAGGGCAGTGATGGCGAGGTCTCCGGTACCGGTCGCGACATCGAGGATATATTTCGGGGAGAATGGTTTCAAAAGCCTGATTGTTTTCTTTCTCCACACGATGTCTATCCCGAAAGACAGGAAATGATTCAGAAAATCATAGTTCGTTGCGATATTATCGAACATGGTGGCTACTTGTTCCTTCTTGGATGCCGAAGAATCGGCGTAGGGCGTGATAATTTCTTTCATGAATCAATCAAACAACGGCATTTGTCGGGCTTCTTCCAGCAGTTGGAGTTTATCTATCGGGACTACGCCGGCTTTTTCGCAGACTAATCCGCCGCTTAGGTTGGCAAGTATCCCAATTATCTTAGGAGAAAGCCCGAGAGCGAGGGAAAGTGCTGCGACACTGATGACGGTATCGCCAGCACCCGACACATCTACGATATTCCTTACGTGTGCCGGGAAAATATCCTGGAGTTTTCCGTCGCTCATGTAGATTCCTTCTTCAGAAAGCGTGATCATGACCATTTTTATGCCGCGTTCTTCGTGGAGAAGGGAGGTGGCTTTTATTAAATTCGCGACAGTGGGTTTAATGATCTCGGTTTTCAGTCCTTCTTTCAGTTCTTTTAGGTTAGGTTTGAAGAGGGATACGTTATTATAGTCGTTAAAATTCTTTTTCTTCGGATCTACTGCGATAGGAATCTTGGCTTCTGTCGCAATAGCCACGATTTCTCGTATCAAAGCCTTGTCTATTGTTCCTTTATCGTAGTCTTCAAAGATAATTACTTCGATACCTGCGGCAATAATGGTCTTGATTTTCGCGATCAGCGTGGTTCGTTCGTCAATAGTCAGGGGATTTTCATCTTCTTCGTCGAGGCGGAGCATTTGATGCTTGTTGTTTATGATACGAGTCTTGACTGTTGTTCTTTTATTTGCGGAATGCAGGATGCCTTCCGTGGAGAGTCCTTGATTATTCAATAATGTTACGAATTTTTCTCCTGCAATATCCTCCCCAATGACGGAACATAGGATAGGATGCGCGCCCATTGCTTTAATATTCAAGGCAACATTGGCAGCACCTCCGAGGCGGTCGTCTTTATCTTTGACTAATACTACGGGAACGGGGGCTTCTGGCGACATTCGTTCGACGATGCCGGTAATATACGAGTCTATCATCACATCTCCGATGATTAATACGCGAAGGTTGTTGTAGGCTTCAAAAATGTCTTCGATGTTTTTAAAAGATTCCATGCAGACTCATTAATTATAGGGAAGGGTATTCGTACTTATGGCGGCAAATTTACGAATATCGGCGGTAATCGGTTATTCTTCTGCGGCAAGTGGTCCGCCATTCAGCAGTTCTGCTTTAAAAACCTTGAATCGTACCAGTTCATCTGCGATTACTGCCTCAAAATTCTTGGCTGATGCTTCTTTTTCGATGCGTTCTGCGATAACATTGTCGTCGGCTACTTTAAGATTGGTGTACATTTCTGAAAAACTCGTAACCATTTCTTTGGGAACGCCGAGGGTTACATAATTTATCCTGCCTCTTTTGTCGCGTTTCACGAAGAAGTCGTATTGTTTCTTGGCAAATACCATGGTGTCCTTGATATTATTCGGAAGACTGTCGCGGAATACGGTTTTACACTTGGGGCATTCGTAAATATGGTAGGTCAATCCGTCATTATACACAGCTTCTTTCGTGGGACGGAGGGATGTGAAGAATTTACACTTGGTACATTCCACATCATGGAAGGATTCCCAGTGATCTGTCTTTTCTTTTGCCAACATATCGGCGTATTCTTGGCGAAGTTTCGCGAAGGTGTGAATATCTTTCGCCATTTGCTTCATCATCTGCAAGGAATTTTGTTTAATCGCCCAGAGTTTCAGGTTAAAGGTGATGGTTTTTTTAAGCAGTTTCCTGATATCTTCCATAACCTCCAGCAATTCTTGCTCGGTATCGGTATAGAATACGGCGTTCTCCATGGACTGGAAACTATTCTCCTTGAACTTTATTGTTTTAGCTTAGATAATTGTGAAAGAATAGATGGGGGAATCGGGACCAATGAAGTCAGTTCCGTCAAACCACACGAAGGTAACATAAAACTGTTTGCCTAAATCGCCGGCAGCGAAGGTTTTCGCATATTTCATCTTGCCGGTTGGTATTTCTGCCGTCATCGAATCATGACTTGTCGGCTTTGTTCCGCCAATCTGCACGAATGGAATCCATCCTTTCGCGCCATAAGGCTTCGGTTTCTTGGAAGTTAATGAATTCACCAAGTCAAGAGCGATTTTTTTCGTCGTTCCTTGGTTCGCTTTCGTGACGATAGGGCTAGAATTCAACATATCTACCCTATTATCCGTCCCTTCGCTCTTCACTTTCCAGCCTAATTGATTAATCAGCCCGACAGTTAAGCCAGTAATCCCCTGAAGTGCCAGTTTCCACCCGTCTAATCCCGTCATAATCGTTACAAGATTGGCATTTTCGTTGTCTGTTAATGTTTTCAAGTCGGCAGCCATCGTTTCTTTGGCAGAAGCAATGGAGTCTCCCGTGTTACAAAGCGTAACCATGGCGGCAGGTGTCGGGGCAAACGTGGGATATCCCGTAGGATGCGCGATTGCTTGCGTAGCAGACGTGCGAGCGAAGTCTCTCTTCTGCTGATTTGTCATATTCCTGATGAGGAATACGATAATGATTTGTTTGATTATTACAGGCATTGTGATTATTATTAAATTAGTTACTATTATTGTTTAATTCGTTGTTATCAGATAAAAAATCTTGGGGATAAACACCATTTCAGCCGAGGCTTTTAAGAAATTCCTCCCCGATTCTCCCCTTATGTTTTCAAAAACTGGGCTGTTTTTCCCGAAGAAAATGGAAATAGCGGAGGATAAAATGGAAATAGCCGAGGCTATTTTGGTTTTAGCGGAGGCTATTTTGGAATTAGTCAAGGATAAAATGGAATTAGCCACAGCTATTTTGGAATTAGTCATGGCTAAAATGGAATTAGCCACGGCTATTTTGGAATTAGTCACGGCTAAAATGGAAATAGCCACGGCTATTTGGGTTTTAGCCAAGGATAAAATGGAATTAGCCAAGGATAAAATCCCATTCCCCGTGGCTCTTATCCCAATGTTCCCGATGCTTGTGGTACTCTCCATGATGTTTCTTTTATTCTCTATGACTAATGCGATGCTTTCCGCGAATCGCGCCGCAATAGTCGCGAATGACGGAATGATGACCAAGAAAAATCTGTCGAATGGTAAGGTTATAACGGGGATTTCGGAAAATGTTGACTTATTTCCTCACGCCTTTCATCGGAGAATAACGGCGAATCACGTCCTTTATACGCCCTTTCTCATTTCTACTGATATACATCCGGTAATGATCGGAGGTATTATAATAAGGTTTCTTACCATCATGGAATTCCGCGAGGTGATTCAGGTTACCTATCGTGAATCTATGGAATCTATCGCAATGATTGCCCGGCAACCAAAGCGCAGTGGCGGAAATGGTGGTGTCGAGCAAGATTTTACCGCCATTATTTTCCATAAACGCGAAGGTATTATTGCCGTATGCCTCGTAATGGTCCACCTTGCTGGCGAAAATAAACAACTGTCTGCCCCTATTACTATAAGGAATGCGGAGGTTTTGGAATTTGGCATAACTAATGGCATCGCCCATCAGGAAAATACTTGGTTTGTTTTGGATAAGAATCATTTTTTTGAGGATAATAACTAATTTTTCGCGGTACAAAGATAAACATTCGAGGAGATGGGAGGAATGATTACGAATTTTATACTTTTGCCGCCAGATACTTAATAAACCTTCCCCGAAGATAAACGTCTAACCAAAAACAAGTTAATAATATACATAATAAAATGAAGAAAAACCTCGTAATCCTCACCGCTATCCTCGCATTCGCGATCAATAGCTTCGCACAAATCACTCCCGACATCAGCTCTTGGATCAGAAACACCACGAACCAGCTCGGTTACGGCGGCATCCCGAGCAATGTCCAGACAGTTCAGTACGATACCACCAATACTTACGTCAGTTGCACCTGCATTCCGGGCTACAGCATCGGACCTTGGACCGGTAACCCCAACATTCCCAGCAATCAGAACTTTGTTTTCGCCATTCCTCGCCATCCTCATCACGATACCAGCGTGAATATCCCTATTGGTCTCGGACATATCGGCATTTGGAGCAATGGAGTGAGTATTTTCAACGTATCTGACGCCATGTCCTACAATAATTACGGTTATTGGAACAGAAACGCATACTTTTGGGAAGGACCTGGCTTCGATGCCTGCTTAGGACATCCCCAACAACAAGGAGAATATCATCATCACGTCAGTCCTTCCTGTCTTTATAACCAACAAGACAGTATTCACCACTCACCTATCATCGGTTTCTCCTTTGATGGCTTCCCTGTTTACGGTGCTTGGGCATATCAGGACACAAACGGAACAGGTCCTTTCAGAAGAATGCGCAGTTCCTACCAATTACGGAACATTACCAACAGAGATACCCTCCCTGACGGCACAGGATTGACCAGTACCTACTACGGACCGGTCGTTTCCAGCACATATCCGCTCGGTGCCTACATAGAAGATTATAAATATGTCGCAGGTTCAGGCGATCTCGATGCACGAAATGGGAGATTCTGTGTAACACCGGATTATCCACAAGGGATTTATTGCTACTTCGTCACGATTGACAGTGCTTTCCACCCAGTATTTCCTTATACCTACTATGGTTCGTACTATGGCGTCGTACCTGCTGGCGATATGGGCATGGGATCAGGTCATGTTACCATAACTGACAGCACTACCGTTTACAATCCGACCGGTATTCCTGAATTACAAAGGCATATCCAGTTTGAATTTAATCCCAACCCAGTAAAAGAGTATGCTTACATCTACTTTAATCCGAATAGCTCCAATAATATCCGTTGCAGCGTCTATGATTCCAAAGGAAAATGCGTAGAATCGTTCAACACCATGCAACCCAGCATCAGTTACGCCTTTGATTTCACCAAATATGCCACAGGAATTTACTTCCTCCACTTAGAAACCGCCAATGAAAAGGTAGTTCAGAAGTTTGTTAAGGTAAAATAATATATTTCCCCAATGAATCTGTTGGGAAACCGAAACGTTTTCATTGTAGTAGGCGCGGTAATCCTTGTGGTTGCCGCGTCTTTTTGTATTCCTGCTAAAGAACGAAAGGGTAACGGCGGAATAATGCTTCAGTTTGTCAATTGTATCGGCGATAGCCTTGTAAGATTAGATAGTAGCCTCTATAAAAACAGCTATGGTCAGGATTATTCTATTAATAGAATAAGATATTACATCGGAAATATCAAATTATATACTAAAGATGGCAAGGAAGGGTACGCTTCGCATGAATATTTCTTGATTGATGAAGATGGATCCAGCCCTAACACCTGCTATTTAGATGTTGATCCCTTGAAAAATTATACTTCCATCAGTTTTATCATCGGGGTGGACAGTATTCACAATTGTAGCGGCACGCAATCCGGTGCTTTAGATCCTGTTCATGGCATGTTCTGGGCATGGAACACGGGTTACGTCTTCTTTAAGATGGATGGCAAGGCAAGTTCGTCGAAGTCCTCCGGTAATATGCTGGAGTTCCATATAGGCGGGTATAAATATCCTAACAATTGCATCCGAGAAGTCAGTTTAAACCTGAATGATAACGATATTCACATAATGCATGACGGCTATGGTATCATTGTTATCAAAGCAGACATCGGGAAGGTCTTTAATTCCGTGAATAAGATTGACTTCTCTAAGATTTCTACCGTAACAGACTTCCATAATGCCACAACAATTGCCGATAACTACAAGGATATGTTCTCTATCCTTAAAATAAAAGATGAAAAGTAAGAGCTTCCTTGTAATCCTCTCCCTGATTGGGTTCATCATCTTATTAAATGGCTTCGTTTCCGAGAATCCTTACTTCATTATTACGAAGAAAGATGTAGAAGTGCAGCATCCCAAAGGCTTCCCGAAGGTAGTCTATGAATTTAATAACAACAAGCCCACTCCTGATGGCTTTATCCTTGGCAGATACTTGTTTTACGACCCTATTCTCTCCAAAGACAGCTCTATTTCCTGTGCATTCTGCCATCAACGCTTTGCGGCTTTTGCACATATTGACCATGCGTTGAGTCATGGCATCAACAGTTTGATAGGGAAGCGCAATGTGCCGGCTATTCAGAATGAGATTTGGCAGAAATCCTTTATGTGGGAAGGCGCGGTGAACCATTTGGAGATGCAACCCTTGGCTCCGATCACGAATCCGATGGAGATGAATGAAGAATTGCCTCATCTGATTACAAAACTCCAGCGAAACCCTGCCTATATTCAGCGTTTTCAGAGGGCATTCCACGATACTATTATTAATAGCGAGAAGGTGTTGAAAGCTCTTGCCCAATTCACGGGTTTGATGATCAGTAATAACTCCAGGTACGACCGTTTCATTCGGCATGAGGACACGCTTACTTCGATGGAGTTTGCTGGTTTGAATCTCTTCCGAAGCCATTGCGAGAATTGCCACAAAGAACCATTGTTTACCGATAATTCCTTCCGTAATATCGGGCTTGTGCTGGATACTCTTTTGAAGGATTCAGGGAGAATCGCCCTCACCGGCATCGTTTCCGATTATATGAAATTCAAAGTGCCGAGCCTTCGCAATGTAGAATTGACCTATCCCTATATGCACGATGGGCGGTTCAGGAATCTGGAACAAGTGCTGAATCATTATGCCAAAGGCGACTTCCGAACCGATAATTTCGACAAAAGTATCCTCCGAATAGTGGGATTAAATGAAACGGAGAAAATCCAAATCATCGCTTTTCTGAAGACTTTGACCGATAAAACCTTCACCTACGACCGTCGGTTTGCCGATCCTACCCTGTATTAATCGTTGGTTGACCTTAACTCCTGTCCTAAACTCCTGACAGGAGAAAAACCTGTCAGGAGTTTAGGACATGTAATCTTTAGCCATTTTTTAGTATATTTTATTAAGTTTATTTGAATTTAATCCGGCAATATTTTCGTCCGTGCTGGATTGCACCAATATTTTGCTGGATTGCACCAAATTATTGCCGGCAATAATTTGGTGCAATCCAGCAATAACTTCGTCATTGCCCGCAAAAACTTCGTCATTGCCCGCAATAATTCCGCCATTGCCCGCAATAATTCCGCCATTGCTCGCAATAATTCCGCCATTGCTCGCAATAATTTGGTGCAATCCAGCAATACTTTGGTGCAATCCGGCAATGGGAATGAATCCTGACAGGATGCTCATGTATCTGTCAGATAGTTTGCTCTATAAAAAAGCCCCCCGATGTATCATCGAGAGGCTTTCTGTTAGGAAGCGAAGGGCGAGGGTTTAATTTTTTATTAACTTCCGAGAGATGCGTTTATCCTTGCCTTGTACAGTGATAAAATAGATGCCGGTCGGCTGATTCGTAAGGTCTATTTTATTGATTTGGACGGAGACATTTTTGAGGAGTTGATCCACTATTTTATTCCCCATCATATCGTACACCGCAACCGCGACATCTTGGGGTTCGTTGAATGCCATATCCAAGTTGAAGATGCCAGCCGAAGGATTCGGGTAAATAATCATCAGCTCGTCGCCCTTTTGATTCGGAATATCGAGGTAATACCCCACGGTAAACTGTTGGAACAGTTCATGCCCGAAGTCCATTCCGAATTGTTTCAGCACGCCATTGGGGTTTATCTTCCGAATAACCATGTGCCCTACGGAGTTGGTTTGATCGGGCCAGTTCCACATCCCATCGCCTTCATTATGATTCGGGTCGTTGATGTCAGCAACGTAATAATCATCTGTAAAATGGAATTCGTAACAACCATTAACCAAGTTTAAGGTGTCTTTATACGCGGTAGATGGCGTAAGATTATTCCGTTGCCAGACGATGTTTCCGGCTCCATCAGTAATTTTATAAGACCCTTCGTTAGCACCCACTTGGTTGTAGTGAGCATCGGTCAATAAATCGAAAACAAGTGTGGACGGATACTGCGGAACGACGGTGTAATCGCTCTCCATGGAATTGTTGTGAGCATATTGATCGGTGCCACCATTCGGAGCACTCACTGTTGCAATAAACTTGTTATTAGTTCCCCAAGTAAACGGCGGAAGGGTTACGTTTTCGGTATGAGTGAATAGGAGATTGCCCGTCCAGTGAAAGGTACTCATCGTGTTACCTTCCAATCCGTAGGTAATCGTGAGGCTTGTTAAGGTTGTCGAACCACAATTCTTGATGGTGATGGTCGGATTCATGCAGATTGGGTTCACTCGTTTATAAACATCGGCTTTGGAAGGAGATATAATGTCCCAAATGCCTGCATCCAGAGAGAAGTTTGGTGCAGAATAAGAGATTAATTGAGTTTCGATAACGTAGTTCGGATTCCCTGTGGAATCAGTCATCGGTTGTACATTATAATCAAGGTTGATCGTATCGCCAGGCGTGGTGTAAGGGGTTAATTCAAAATCATAAGTCGTTACTTCTGCCCCCGGACACCAGTTCGATCGGTTGTATATCCAGGTTCCTCCTTGCGGATAAAGAGGATTGTAGCTACAAGTATTCCTCCAGACTAAGGTATCCCAAACTTGTGTGTTATTGACCATCAAGAAATGATGTCGAGGACAAAACTCAGCACAGTTATCTACGCTCGTGAATCCGTGTCCGGTAGTTCTCATCTTGTAACGGACATTGATTGCTAAAGGATCTATCGTTACGGTCTTTGGGGTTACGGTATTCTGGATTCCGTTGTACCAGAAGTCTCCCTGCCATAGGTTCGTAACTTTGAAAGGATCGCGAGGAGGCACTCCTTTAATCATCTCGAATTCGACATCTAATAATTCCTGCCAGTTGCCAGCAGCCAAGTGGACGGTATCATGGAGGAGAGAAGCGTAATCACTCACATCGTAAGTCCACATAAAGCCATTGCCAAGGGTCAACCCGATTCCATAAGGAGTGATGTATCTTCCTATCTCATAGCGATTGAGCCTTTCGGTCGGAGTGCTGTAGTATGGAGTATGAATTAGATGCAAGGTATTGCTTGGCGAAACGAAGGAAGAGTCCGTGGCATGACCCGTATTGTCGAATGTGTAGTTGTTGTAATATGTATCCCAAACCAAAAGGGTATCGGTAGGCGTGGTAGGGTGAGAGAAATCATTGTACATCACTATTTGATACGGGGTGTTGGCAATAGAATCTATGGTCATCGTGGAATCGAGATGGTAGGTGATCGAATCCTGACTAAAGATTACAAAGGGGCGGGCATTGGTGGCTACGAAGTTTCGGAATAAGTTCAATCCTTTTATTTGAGGATTGCCAGGAATCCCTGCTAAAGAGCCATCATGTCCGCCAAGAGTGCTGGCATCAGCGGCTGCGGAATAAGAATTATCGTTGCAATGGTAATACAGAATGAGGTTGGAATTAAAAGGATGCGATGCATCTAAATCCTTGTACATGTATGCTTGGATGGTTGCTATATCCAGGACTTTATTCCAGACAGCGAACTCATCAATATTGCCGCCGTAGTAGGCATTATTATTATCCCCCGATCCGATACAGAACTTGCGGATACCTAACATCCTGTTCACTTTACCGAAACCGTTGATTAAAATGTTACCGTTAAGGTATGCTCTCATCTGTCCGGTAGTTACGTTCTTGGTGAAGGTCCAATAGTTCCATTTTCCTTCCCATCCATTATGATTGACGGCTGCATTGATACGATCGAAACTATAGCATCGCTCATATCCGGCATCCCAATAAACAGAAGTATCAGACCACGGCAAATGGGCATTAAGTATCCGATGACCTAACGAATCTTGGGCTTCAAAAGCAGAACAATTCAGCGGCTGAACGGTGGGGTCGCCATAACACCAAAAGGCTACCGTAATGAAACTATCCAAAGAAGTAAATGCTGAACTTGGAACATTCACCTGGTCATTCCCTGCAAAGAACAACGACCTGTCATCGCCAGCAGAATAAACCCCTGAAGAGAACGTGGTGCTATCGGCTTTAATGATATTATCAACGCCTCCGATGGCATTGGTATAACTAATATCCATCACCAGATTCGATACTCCATCCCAAACAAAGGGATGCCTGAGATTAATAAAATTCCAGCCTGTCGCCGCAAAAGAAACGGTATCACTATATGCTGTAACCAGATTGGTGGTTTCGTAAGTTGAAGGAATCAAAGTGGTCATTACAGAGTTCTTAAACCGAATCGTAAGATTATCCATCCTGCTGCCCAATACCACAACATTAAGCCGAAGATTCGTAATGTTTCCTGCATGGACACCTGCTAAGGTCAGCTCACTGGCTTTCCACAAGTATTGCGTTCGGCTTTGGGGATTGGAACTATTAAAAGGATGCACAGAAGTAATCGCTCCTGTCCCTACGGTAGCATTATTTCCGCCATACAAACTATCTACAACTGCCTGCGTATGCCAAAAAGGATAGTAGCGATACGAGGGCGTAGTCATATACATCACGCTGTCGGGGCTGGCACCATGAATAGCATAACTCGGAGCGGCAAGCAACGTGGAATCGTATAGGTTCGTTCGTTCATAGAGATTGGTGTAGGTCAGGTAATCCCACTGCCCGCACAGGGGATTGCCGATGTAGGGGCAACGTAGCTTGTAGTGCATCAAAATCTTCTCATACCGATTGGTATCGGAAGGGAAAACAAAGAACGAATCTTGCGAGGAGCAGTAGGTAAAGGTCTGCACATGAATCGTGTCGTTCTGCGCCATGATGCCATTGTTTAATAAAAGAAAAAGAGCAATCACGAGGATGCCTTTGCATGTTGTTGTAAAATTTTTCATCGTATATGTTATTAGATTATTAGTCGGCGAAATTATAAAAAGAAGGATAAGTATTGATTCATCATTAAAAACTATCAATCGTCATTAAAGGCAAAGGGCGATACAAACTGTACTGCCCTTTGCGAATGATTCTATTATTTAGAAGGATTACTGAATGACCAATTTCCCGCTGCCTGCCTTGCCTTCACGGGTTATTAAATTATAAAAATAAATCCCTGCTGCCATCTCTTCTTTATTAATTTCGGTAGTAGGGTTTATGATATTAATACTCCTTAATTCCCGTCCCGAAATATCGGTAATCGTGAGTACGCAACCAGCATTGAGGAGGCTGTTATCAACCTTGATTTGAGTGAAAGTATTAAACGGATTCGGATAAACGGAATACGAACCATAAGGCGTAACCGAAGGCACATCGGTAGTGAATAAGATAAGGGCACATGGTGCAAACGGGCTGGTATTCCCACTTACGGGGTCTGCGGCAGTAGCCGTCAGTGAGAAGGCAGCATCGAGGTAGCCTACATAAGCCCAGTTGCCGAAAATATCTACCGTGGTGGTGCCTGCATACACTGCTCCGCTGCATGTTTGGGTGGACAAAGCACAGCCGGAATTATTATAAAATAATTCGATGACAGACCCTGCCAAACCGGTACCGACAGCACCGCCAGAATTGGCTGACATAATCAGTGGTGCAGCATAGTTGCCGTTGCCATTATTTATCAATTGTATGCCGCCAGAATGCCCGTTGCAATAGATTTGATTATGCGAGATACGGGCAAAGTTAGATCCATCCACAATAACGCCACCGCCGGCAAAGGCAAGGGTTTCCATGTTATAGGCAATGATGTTTCCTTCGTTCGGATTGCTGCCCCCGATGATGCAACTATCTGCTCCGTTCTTGAGATTGATGCCAATCAGGGTGTTGGCAGAATCTATCAATCCGCCAAGCCTGTTGCAGCCGATAATATTGCCGATGATGCTAATGTTCTTACCGCCATCTACAATAATATTTTTACTCTGGTTACGCTGCCCGGAAATAATATTCCCTTGACCGTTAAACGAGCCGCCGATAAGGATATGATTCGACAATGCGCCGCTTATTATGATCCCCGAACCGGTAGGCTGCGAGGTCATCCCGCTGGTGTCCACCCCGATCCTGTTTCCTTGAATCTTCCCATTACCGGCAGCGGTAATGGAGATGCCATTCGCGGAGGCAAGCGTGATATTACAGATAAAATTTCCATGCGCCGAATCGCCAATGATAAAACCATCTGCCCCGGGCATAATGGCGATACCGAATTGTTGCCAGTTGGTGATGCATAGCCCCGTAACTTTTACATTCCGCGCATGAATCATGAGGCAGGTAGGCTGCGGTCCGGGACCTTTTAATACAATCCGCGGAGCGGTACCATAAACTACGGGAGCGGGTTGAGAACCGCCGTTAATAAAGGTTCCGTCGCCGTTATAGTTGGCACTGTCGAGGGAGAGGGGACTGAAGATATTCATGATAATCGGGAGGGGTCCGGCAATGTTGAAGGCGACGGTGTCTGGTCCGGGATTCATCTCGGCTTTGTGCATCGCCCAGCGGAGGCATCCTGAATCGTTAATGGTGAGGTCTAACGGCGAAATAACGGTGTAGGTATTTGCCGAGACGGGGTTCATTCCGCAAATCATCGCGAGGACGAGAAGGGACAGTAGGTACATGTTTTTCATTTTCTTTTTTATTAAATTATTGTTATGATTATTCCTTAAAATTTGTTTCGGCAAAATTAAGAATATTTTATTACATACCGAAATACGGTTTTCCTTTTATCAACCGAAAAGCCCCCCAGCGGGATGGCTGCGGGGCTTCATGATTTTATTTTATTAACTATTGGTGTTACAAACTCGAGGTGCCGGCGATCATGTGGATCACATGCGTCAGTTGATTCGTGGCGGGTTCGATAACTATTGCCGGACTGTTGTCTGCGCAATTCAAAATACGGACATTGATAAAGGTGTCCCCGTCAATAGTTGTTTCGGCACTAAAATGTCCGTTCGCATCGGCATAAACTTTCACGCCTTCTTTCGATCTTTTTCCATTCGTATTGAAATGTTTGCCGATTCTTACTTCCGCTCCTGCTGCCTTCGTGATGCCATCGGGAAGAAAAATGTCCCCTCCGATAACAGTCTTTTCTTTTGCTGGCTGATAATGAAATCCCCACAGGGCTAATTCTGCCCGCAACTGCGGTTCGGTCATGGCATGATTGTTATCTACGACGGCTTCGAAAATAACATCCAACGTGGCGATAACCTGTTCTTCCTTTGCCGAAAAATTAACTTCGGCAATACCTGCCAATGCCTTCTTGGCATTTTTATCAATAAAAAGAGGTTTGTAAATATTGAATAATGACAACACAGAAGCCGCAGTGAAGCCGGTATTCACGACATATCCTCCGGCAATCATCGCTACGTTGCCCAACCGAATGGAATCTCCCGCATTAATCAACCGTTCCGGCGTATTCATCATGGGATGATTGCCGCTCAAATCCAAATCAAACAAGGCATAGACCGCCTTTGGATTGTCCTTACAAACGACATGCCCTTCCAGCTCATTAAAATACCAGGAATTGCGGTTCAAAAGGTTCTCCCCCGCCACTTCCAATAGCTCCTCCTTCGCGTCCACGACAGAGTCTGCCGTGTTTCTCAAAATTCGCAATGCGGGATAATCCACGAATTCATTATTCATATCCGTAACCGTCGCCGGTTTCAGATAATTAGTCCCCAAAGCCAGCAATTGATCATACCTTCCTTTAGCAGTATTCAACGCCATCTGAATTTTTACTTCCGAATCTAACGGAACTTTTTCCATGCTCATAATTTTATGTATTTAATTAATATTTAGTTATTGTTTACTCTTAAAATCGTATCATTCCATTCCACCACCCCCGATAAAAGCCCCAAAAAGGTAGGACTTGGGGATCCAAAACCTATCAGAAATCCAAATTTCCGATAGGTCTTGGATTCAAAACCTATCAGAAATTTGGATTTCACATAGGTCTTGGATCGAAAACCTATCAGAAATTTGGATTTCACATAGGTCTTGAATCCAAGACCTATCGGAAATTTGGATTTCTGATAGGTTTTACATGCCCAACATCCTAACTTTTCAAAACCTTTTCGGGGAATACAATAAGGAATAACATTCCTCGTACCGGACTGATGGTTGCTGATGCGCTTCATAGAATTTTTTGCTGCCGGTTTGTGGTATGTTAGTTAAGGAATAAAATTTTTCGCTGCTTTAATAAGGATTGTTAGTTCTTAATCTTTTTTCTGTTTCGATGGCGCAAAGATAGGTTTATTATTTTAGGATCGCTTTCGCCACTTTCGGGTCAATGATTACCGTGTCATGCTCAAAATCTAATTTAATACGCCATTTCTGCATCGTATTAACCCCGATAATCACCTCCTCCGAAAGGCTCGGAATGACCATAAATTCATCCGACAAACGAATGTCGTTATAATAAAAATCCAATGTGATCCGATACTCGATTTTCAGATACACCCCCACTGCCGCAGTAGCTATTTCCAAGGGACGACGCATCTTATCCAAGGGAGCCAAGCCCTTTACTGCCTCCTCACTGATACAAGAAAAGGAGGCACCCGAATCGAACAGGGCATATAAGGTTTTTTCGCCTAACGAACCTTCAAAAAATAACGGCAACTTAATAATGGACATCGTGGATTTATTTAATGCCGCAAAGATACGATAATAATTAATAACCGAATGGCGGGGCTGCCCGAAAACTAACGATTCCTTTCATAGCTTTGCATCGGTTAATAAAAACTTCGATGTATAAGACCTTCGCACTATGTTTTCTTTCCCTTTGCATGATGCTTGTCGCGAATGCAAGCCATGCCCAAACCGCCGATTCGACATTCATTGCTGGCGTTAAGGACTATGTTTTCAAAGAAATGAACATCGTCTTAGACGGCACCTTCTACACCCATCGCGATACCTCCGATCAGCCGCTTTATTACCTCTATGTATCCCTGAAAAACAAGGTTGAAATACCCTTCGGATACAATCGGAAGTACGCTACCTTCAACTCTAAATACGATGCCAACATAGTCGCCACCTATCGGCAGAATATGGGGTATGCTACCTTCCTTTATCTCGCTTACGCAAGCTCCTCCACCCTGCTGAATAAGCGGCTTTTGAGCTATCGGAGAGAGTCCGTAACGATGATCGTCTTTCACGAATTAATGCACAACTATATCGAACAATTCAAGCTCGATATTCCTTATGATTTCAACGAAGCTGCCGCAGACATTCTCGGGAATTACGGAGCGAAGAAGTATGCTGCCGACAGCCATGAAATAAATCTTAAAACCGTGAAGAAACAACTACGCCTAAACGAAAATATCTACCAATGTATGAATCATTGCATAGCAGAAATCAGCCTCCACCCCGACCAAACAAACACACTGACGGCGGCATGCCAACAGAAAATTCGGAAGCTCCTCAAGCATGGCGACCTCTTCCAACACGACCGCTTCGACTTCGATATTAATACCGCCACCCTGCTGAAAAATTCGTACTATTCTAAGAATTATTTCCTCCTGAAACGCGTATTTTTAAAACAAAAGTCCATCGCCGCCTTCCTCGATATAATAAAATCCCTCCCCACGAATGATGCCGATGCTGTCAACTATCTGGAGCGGTATCTTTGATGTTAAGGTACATCTGTCCATGTGTTTTCCCTGCATTAATTCCTGATAATCGTCATTGCCAAAGATGATAAAAGTCATGGTTTTGGCTACCCCCGGCATCTATCTTTGCGGTGTTGAAAAAAATATTAATCACTAATAATTATAGATGTATCTTATGAATAATAAATTAATCGCAGTCATCATCATGGCTCTCGTTTTCCTCTTCCCCGTAAGGATTGGGTTCTTAACCAGCGACCTGCCCGGCTTAAAATTCATTGGCGGCATGATCTTAACCGTCATCGGCACTTACAGCGCGATGATCCTTTTTAACATGAAGGATAAAAAACGGGTATAAGTTCAGTAAGAGTAGTTGTTTTGTTTTGTAAGAAGCCGTCTTTGTTTATGGCGGCTTCTTCTTTTAATTCAAGCGTTTGGTCAGCACGCCTTCTACCCTCTCAAACAACGCCATCGGGCTGAAAGTACGCCATTCCAGCATGTCCAGCTCGCCACCCATTCCGAGATAATAATCTATGTTGCCCAGCTCCATCTCGAAGATGACATGTTCGCGGAAGTTGAGGGCTACAATCCATCCGTCTTCCACATCCTCGAACCATTCTTGGTAGTAACAATCATCCGAAAAATGAAAGTTCAGGATGTTCTCCCCAATGATGATAAACTTATTGATTCCTTCTGCTATCATCACATCGGCAATGTCGCGCTTCAAGAACATAATATCGTTGTTGATGGCATCATTCCACTCTCCTATCATCTCAATAATGGCATATCCCTGGATATAGTCCGCAAATAAAATCTTAATGTAAAGCGTCGGCGACCCGATATAGTCCCACTGCGGATGAATATAGAAGTTGTAGATCGTATTGACATATTCAAACTGGCTGTACTCACGCCCAAAGAGGGGAGACAATTCGTCTTCCGAAGAATTATAGAGCGACTCCCAATTATAGTATGGTTCTAAGTCCTGCATCGCATGGTTCTGCTACGAATGAGAAGGGTTTCAACAGTATTATTTCCTCTTAATGCCCAGTATCGCTTTTATTAACACGATGAAGAAGACCTTAGCTTGCCAAGCATATCGTTTAATCATTCTGTCGGGCTGTGTGTAGATTCTGTATGCCCACTCCATTCCCATCTTTTGGATGCGTCGCGGTGCTCTGGGTACTACCCCTCCGATAAACTCAAAGGTACCTCCACAGCTCATCAATATATTTGCCTTGACATGAGGCTTTACCATCTGAATCAGAAGCTCTTGTTTCGGTGCCCCGAGGGCAAAGAAGACTACATTGGCTCCGCTTTCATTAATCTTTTGAATAACGATGTCGCCTTCCTCCTTCGGAAAGAATCCGGGATAGAAGGGCGGAGAATAATATCCGATACCTTTCATCTTCGGATAATCCTTCTTGAGCTTCGCAAAGGCTATTTCCAAGTTTTCAGGCTTGCTGCCGATAACAAAGAAGGTTGCGCTTTCATGGAACTCCTTGATAATCTCCACCACAAAGGTAGCTCCTGTAATCCGCTCTTTCAAAGGATGCCCGGACAGTCTGCTCATCTGAACCATGGTAATTCCATCCACAATAGATAGGTCAACATTATCGGATGCCTCTGCAAAAGCAGGATTGGTATTGTATAAAGCCAAGCTCTCCAAGCATGGCGTAAAGATAGAATTGGTTTCTTTATTCTTGATGGATTGTTCAACAAACGCTAATGCTTCCTTCGTATCACAAAACGATATTGGGATGCCGAAAATCCTGAACTTACTGTAAACTTCGTCTTTCATGGTTTAATAATTTAGGGGCGGCAAAGAAAAGAATTTAAGGATAAATTAGAAAAAGAAAATCTATTTCTTCTTCTCAATCGCTTTCCTTACGTTACCATGTTTCGCTAATAATTTCGCGGCTTCCTTTTCATTTATGTCAAGCGATTTCATCAGCATCTTAGTCCCGCGTTTGATGAGTTTATGGTTGGTGAGCTGCATATCCACCATCTTGTTTCCTTTGATTCTTCCTAATTGAATCATCACCGATGTAGAAATCATATTCAACACTAATTTTTGTGCAGTGCCGGCTTTCATTCGGGTGCTTCCGGTGATAAATTCGGGACCTACTATTACCTCTATAGGAAAGTCTGCATGAGCACTGATTTTAGCTCCTTTATTACAAGCTATCGAACCGGTTGCAATGTTATTTTCCCTGCAATTCCTCAAAGCCCCGATCACATAAGGAGTGCTTCCGGAGGCTGCAATACCGATCACAACATCCTTTTTAGTAATCTTAAATCCTTGCAAATCTTTCCAGCCTTGCTGCTCGTCATCTTCCGCAAATTCCACTGCCTTACGAATCGCTGAATCGCCTCCTGCAATAATCCCAATAACCTTTCCGTGCTCCATGCCGAAGGTAGGAGGGATTTCAGATGCATCCACAATCCCTAATCTCCCACTGGTACCTGCCCCGATATAAAATAAGCGTCCTCCTTTCTTCATTTTCTTTACAATACAATTCACCAAAGCCTCGATTTGAGGAATCACTTTTTCGATAGCTGTGGGTACTGTTTTATCTTCTTTATTGATATTCTTCAACAACTCTTTTACACTCATCTTTTCGAGATGGTCGTAGTGAGAATCTGATTCGGTAGTGGTTGACATTAAATAATATTAAACCAAAACGGAACGAAATTACTGCTGATTGATGTTGTAATGATTACCGTCTAAGGTAACATCAATATACCTGTCGCAGGCATCATTTCCGAAGTTGACGATGCGTGCACTTTGCCCCGCAGGTGTGACGGACATGATGCCCGAAGTGATATAGGAACAAGCTCCTTTCGTTACCAAATCAGTAGTTATGCTCGATGTATAAGTCGTTCCATTGAAGCCCGTTCCACTACCCGAACCAGAGATATGATAGACCGCATCTATCCAATCGGTATAGAATTGTTGATTCATCACGACCTTCTTTTCCGAGGCATTCCAGGTCATCGTTTGTCCCATCTTGTTGGTGATCTTTCCGGCGGTGGTACTCGAGAATTCGTAGTTGTGCGTACTACTGTTTCTTCCTTTGAAAGTGATGGTTTTGGTGCCTTGCACGAGGTTGTCGTTCACATAATATTTATTAAAACTCAAGACTACGCCATTCACAATCGTACTATCGAAATACCACGACGAAAGCGTGGCAATAATCTGCCCTCTCCGATACCTGTTATCAGAGCAAATACAATCGCTCGGACCGAAGTCCACGATGATCGTATCCAGGTTCGTGAGGCTATGCGTAATCGAGGCGCAAGCCGATAAATCTTGCGGCGTTTGCACATCGGCATAGAGCGGCAACCTGCCATTAAATGCGGCTTCATCCATGATATTGGTGGCATCGTTGTAGGTGCCTTCTGCGAGGACCACATCCTGACAATCGTTGGTATCAGGATTGGGATAATCCTTATTGCATCCCGCGAAGAACGCCACGAATGCAATGCTTAAAAGATAGATTTTATACTTCATGTTATTTATTTTAGAGCAGCAAAAGTATATAATATTTTAGAAATCGGTACAAGTCAGCTAAAATTTCTTGGAATTATTCTTTTGATTCGCGAGATTTTTTCTTTGAAGGTTTTTCTTCTGACCGTTATTTTTTTCCTGATTTCATTATCCCCAAAAAGCAGAAAATGGCTGAAAAGACCTCCAAAAAGGCTCATTTTCGCAAAAACGACATGCTTTTACGTTGTGGCTCCATAGACGTCTATGGAAGGCATCTGGAGGATCGGATAGCTTCCATAGACGTCTATGGAAGGCATCTGGAGGATCGGATAGCTTCCATAGACGCCTCCGGAAGGCATCGGGAGGAAGGAATACCTTCCATACACGTGTTTGGAAGGCATTGGGAGCATCCGACAGCTCCCATACACGTGTACGGAAGCTGTCGGAAGGAAGGAATGCCTTCCATAGACGCATCTGGAGGGCTACGGAAGTATCGGAAGGGAATAAAAGGGGGGATTTGGGATGTGGGTACTCCTTATATAATAGTGAGGGGTGAGGAGGGGAGGAATTGGGAATTCATTTAACCTTTTTATGATGTGAAGGAATGATATATGACAGGAAGACAATAATTGGAATTTTACCTTCATCATCACCAGATAATTTAAAGGTATATCCCGGTTGCAATTCCAATGAGGAGTGTTTATAAATAACTTCAAAAGGAATGACCGGAAGGATGAAAATATCTTTGCCTGATTTTGCCGGGTATGATTTCTCAAACCAAAATAAAGCAGTCATCCCACATCCGACTCCAGCTTTTATCTTAAACTCATTCTTTCCAAACAGATGATACTTTAAACCAATGCTCGCTTCGTTAAAAATTAAAAAGGAGAGACCACCAGCTTCAATAGATAGTTCTTTGGAAATATTTTTTTCTAAATAGATTCCAGGCATGCAAAAAATTCCCACACCTATTCTGAAGTTCAGTTTCTTCGGAGCGATACTGTCTGTTTGTGAAAAAGATTTAAGCGAATAAAACACAAATAAGATAAGAAGGCTCTTGAATAATTTCATTCTGTAAATTTATAAATCCATCTACAAAAGCAAATCGTAAATCACTTCCCCACCAGCGTCATCTCCTGGATAAGATTCGTTGCCCCGGCATACTTATCTATCACAAAAAGCACATAGCGAATGTCCACATTGATGCAGCGTTTCAGCTCGGTATCGAAGGCAATATCGCCACTCATCGCTTCCCAGTTTCCATCGAAGGCTATGCCTATCAGTTCGCCATTTCCATTGATAACAGGCGAGCCGGAGTTGCCTCCCGTGATGTCATTATTAGTGATGAAACAAGTCTTCACAACGCCATTATCGGCATACCTTCCGAAGTCTTTCTTCTGATATAATTCCTTCAACTTTGCCGGCACGATGAACTCCTCGCTTGCCGTATCTTCCTTCTGCATAATGCCATCCAAAGTCGTGTAATAATTGTAATGAACGGCATCCACCGGGGCATAATCCATGACGCTTCCATAAGACACTCGCATCGTGGAATTGGCATTGGGATAGAACTTTTTATTCGGCTTCATCTCCATCATTCCGGCAAGCAATAGGCGGTTGTCTTTCTCCAGACGGGCATTAAGAACCAAGACATTTGGGTTATGTTTCTTCATGTAATTACTGATGATGGCGATGGTAGTTTTGTATGCAATATCATTAGTGATAGTCTTGGCATCAGGCTTCTTGAAGAACGCACTGATCAAAGCACTATCGCGGAACATAGACTTGCTGAATACATCATTCGCAAACTTGTTGAAATCGCCTTTGTAAGTATTCACCATCGATTTGAAATCATCACTCATCTGCGCCTTATCCACATCATCATAATACATCTTGATCAAGGCAGCAAACAGCTTCTTATCGGTGTTCATATCATAGTTTTTAAACTGTGTTGCAACTGCCTTCTTCAGCTTTACAATCAAACCATTTATGTCATCTTCCTGATGTCCTTTCACCGCAAGATTCGTTGCCAGGTCTTCAAACTTATAAGCAAGGTTCATAATCTCCGGACCCTGTGTGATAGCCTCATTCATGTAGGTACGGTGGATATTTATCTTCCTTAATTCTGCATAAGCATCAGCAATATCCGGCAACACTTTTCCATACTTTTCCTTCCGCGCAGCATCACCACTATTCACCCAATTCGTGAACTCCATTTCTTCTGCTCGCTTCTTATCTTCAATCTTTAATCGCAGCAAACCTTTGCGTTGCCCGATGTAATATTTCCAGTAGTTAGAAGTCTTCGCATACTTCGATGCATACTTGATTCTCACCGTCGCACTCGTCTCCATTCCTTCCTTAAATATCTGCAATTTCTTTGTCCTGATCTTCACGATAGCAGGTGCCTTCTGATCTACTTCCAGCGCAACGCCATACGATGTCAAATATCTGTCAGTCCTCGCAGGATAACCCATCGTCATAGCGAAATCTTTCGGCTGATAACCGGCAAGCGAGATGTTCAAATGCTTCTTCGGATGATATGGAATATTATCCTTTGAATACGTCGCGGGCTTGCCATCTTTGTTGCAATAAATTCTTAGCATCGAGAAGTCGCCGGTGTGACGGGGCCACATCCAGTTATCAGTATCCCCACCGAACTTCCCGATAGAAGATGGCGGCGCACCCACCAAGCGCACATCCTTGAAAACATAATAAGTCCACATGAAGAATTGATTGCCGTTAAACAGCGGCTTTATCTGCGCGGTGTAATCAGTGCCTTTCGTTGCGGCAGTAGTCATTTCGGTAATGATCTTACTCAACTTCGTTTCGCGAGAAGTATCGTTAGCAGCATCCCCCAGCTTCGCCAAAACACTATCGGTAACATCATCCATCCTTACAAGAAAGGAAGCCGTCAAGCCTTCATTCTGCAATTCCTGATCCTTGGAATAAGCCCAAAAACCATTGGTTAGATAATCATGTTCGGGAGTGCTGTGTGCTTGGATTGCATCAAATCCACAGTGATGATTCGTGAGCAACAATCCATCCTCCGAAACAACCTCAGCAGTGCAGAAACCGCCGCCCAGACTAACAACTACGTCTTTCAGCGAAGCATGATTAAGGCTATAAATATCATCAGCCGAGAGCTTACAACCCTTCGCCATCATATCAGTCTCATTAAACTTTTTCAAGAGAAGCGGCAACCACATCCCCTCATCAATCGCCATACTATTAAGGCTAATGACGGCAGCCACAAATGTTACAAGTAATTTTCTTTTCATGTTTTCATTATTTATTGAAGCGACAAAGAAACTCAAATTTTGGTAAATCAAACAAAAAAGACCGCCCGAGTTTCCTCTGACGGTCTTTATAAAATTGCAAATCTATAAGCCGGGTTCTGTCGTGTTCCATCATTTATCTGGGATTCCGGTCACCCGAAACCTCTATCAGCCTACCCTCTCCGGCATCCTCTTGCGAAGCATTCGGACGAGCAGCCCTTGACCGGAGTTTATTTGGCTTTTCAACTCATAAGGTTTACCCCTGCGGCGCATCACTACGCCGAAGCGTGAGCTTTTACCTCACATTTTCACCCGTACCCCGCGCCGGATACATCCGTACGAGGTGGTTATTTTCTGTGGCACTTTCTGTCTCCGAACCGTTGTCGAAGCCTTCCCGTTAGGAAGTATGATGCCCTGTGTTGCCCGGACTTTCCTCCCCTTAATTTGCATAAAGAGCGATGGAACAATTTGCGTTGCAAAGATAGAAAAGGGGGAGTTAAGAATTGATATAAGGGAGGTTTTTTTGATCCTAAATAAAAATTTGGGGATATCGTGGAATTTTTTCAGGATATCCCCAAAAAATTCCAGAGTATCTCGTGAGCGATACAGAATATCTCGAAAACGCGTGGGGATATTTCGCGGCGGCGGCAGGATATCCCGATATCGCATGGGGATATTCTCTGTTGGATAATTGATATCCCGCAGCGGCAACAGAATATCCCCCCGCCTTGCGAGATATCGTGGAATTTTTTCAGGATATCCCCAAAAAATTCCACGATATCCCGCGAGCGATCCAGGATATCCCGCAGCGGCGGAAGGATATTCGCTTTTGCAGGATTAATTCAGGGAATGAATTCAATATAAGTCCTCGGAATTCCCATTCCTTTCACAGCGATCATCCGATATTCCAAATTCCGCCACCGATAATTCAAACATTTCATATTTTTGCGCCCTTATGCAAATACAAGTAGTAAAATCAAAGATTCACCGAGTGAAAATCACGCAGGCTGAATTGAATTATGTCGGCAGCGTTACCATTGACCAAGACCTTATGGAGGCTGCCAACCTGATCGAAAACGAACGGGTACAAATCGTCAATATCAATAATGGGGAACGCCTCGAAACGTACGTCATCAAAGGCGAACGGGGCACTGGCGTCATCTGCCTCAATGGACCGGCAGCGAGGAAAGCCGCGATCGGCGACATCGTAATAATTGTGTCCTACGGCATCCTGGATTTCGAGGAAGCGAAGACCTTCAAGCCGTCTGTTATTTTCCCTGATAGCAACAACCGTTTAATTCGGTAGGTAGTGAAAAAGAAAATCATTTCCATCATTAAGTATGTCGTGCTTCTCGCTATAGGCGTGGGTTTGATGTACCTCGCCTTTCGCGGTAATGATTTGAAGAAGATGCTCCGCGACATCGAAAGTGCCAATTATTTCTGGGTATTCCTATCGCTTTTTGTGTCCATCCTTGCCTATATCAGCCGAGCGATGCGATGGAATATGTTAATCGAATCATTGGGATACAAACCGAAAGTTCGGAACACTTATTGGGCATTGCTGTTTGGATATTTTGCCAACCTTGCCATCCCGCGTCTTGGCGAAGTATCGCGTTGCGGAGCCTTGAGCCGCAAAGAAAAGATTCCGTTTAATGAACTCTTAGGCACCGTCGTTATCGAACGGGTGATAGATGTTTTGATGTTATTCCTTAGCCTGATTCTCGTGGCTATTCTGGAGTTTGATTTATTAAAAAATTTCGCCGTACGGGCATTCAATTTTCATCTTTATCCTGCCCACAGCAGTTTTCTTTTGCTGGTTAATTCGTGGAAGTTCGTTGCTTTGATGCTTTCGCCATTGGTGCTGTTGATTGCTTTGCAGATTTATTTTCGCGGACAACAGCGTAATCAAACCGCATCATTCAAAAAGATTTCCGACCTCTTCCTCGGCATTATCCGTGGCTTCCAAACCATCCTGATGATGAAAGATAATTGGAAGTTCATTGCCCACACGTTCTTCATCTGGACGATGTATTTCATCGTTAGCTATGTTTGCTTTTTCTCCATCCCAGCCACCTCCAACCTTACTGCCAAAGACGGGCTTTTCATCTTCGCAATCGGAGGCATCGGGATGACGGCACCCGTGCAGGGAGGCTTCGGAATCTATCATCTGCTTATCTCGCAAGCATTGACCTTATTTGGCATTCCGTTGAGCGATGGATTGGTTTTCGCGACCATTGTTCACACTGCGCAAACGATGCTGGTATTGTTGATGGGAGGCATCTCGGTAATCTATTTCCTGAATCCTAATAAAAATAATTTATGACCAACTTAGAACTTATTAATTCCAAAATCTTCACCCAAGAATCCATCATCCATGAGCTATCAGTGTGGCGGTTTAAGGATAAGAAAATTGTCTTTACGAATGGCTGTTTCGACCTTCTGCATCATGGGCATATTGACTATCTTTCCAAAGCCAAAGACCTGGGGCATGTCTTGATTATCGGGGTTAATTCCGATGCTTCGACCCGCGCATTAAAAGGTCCGACTCGCCCCATTAATGATGAGCATTCGCGAGCTATGATTCTTGCCGCTTTGCGCTTTACCGATGCGGTTATTTTATTCGATGAAGCGACGCCGTATAACCTTATCAACTACCTCCAACCCGATATTTTGGTGAAGGGAGCGGATTATAAGATTGAGGATATTGCAGGTTCGGATATCGTACTAGCGAAGGGCGGGCAGGTGGTTACTATTGAACTCCTGCAAGGCTTTTCGACCTCCTCCATCGAGGCGAGGATCAGGGGAAATTAATTCTCCCAATCAAATAATATATTTGCAGCTTGAAAAAACAATGCCCAGGTGGCGAAATTGGTAGACGCACTACCTTGAGGTGGTAGCGATCGAAAGGTTGTGCTGGTTCGAGTCCAGTCCTGGGCACTTCACACGAAATCCCTGAATGATCATCATTCAGGGATTTTCCTTTTTAGCAATATGTGAACAACGTTTTACGATTCATTTTTCAGGGATAAAGGTAGAATTCCTCCCCAAAACCGCCTTTTATAACGGGAAAAAGTTCGCACAGGACATGTGTCCCGGATGAATACATAGGTATCCCGAATGAATAGATAGGCATCCCGTAGCAATAGATAGGTATCCCGTAGCAATAGATAGGTATCCCGAATGAATAGATAGGCATCCCGTAGCAATAGATAGGCATCCCGTAGCAATAGATAGGCATCCCGAATGAATAGATAGCTCTCCCATAGTGAAAGATAGCTGTCCCGAAAATATTATCTTTTGTCTCTAAATCACCCTTTTCATTAAAAAAAGAAGCCCTCTGTTTCGTCTGAAATTCCGAAACAGAGGGCTAATAGTTTTTAGGTGATGCCGACTTCTGACAAGGGTGATTCGTTAGGAACTCTCCTTGCCGTGGCAGTTTTTGTATTTCTTGCCGCTGCCACAAGGGCAAGGGTCGTTTCTGCCCACTTTCTGCTCTACCTTTATCGGCTGCGGCTTTTCTCTTGGAGGCTCGGCTTGCGGAATATCTTTTACTTTATTGCCTTTTTTATCCTGGATTTCAGTGCCGGCAGCCTCATCTCGCCCAATTTTCAACTTGCTCATATCGGTCTTTTGCGGCTCTCTGGCTTCCCTCACTTCATTCGGATTCATGTTATAGACATTGCCTTTGAAGAGGAACGAAGTGGTATCTTTATTGACCCGCTCAATGAGTTGTTTGAAGAGGTTGAAGGACTCGAATTTATACACCAGCAAGGGGTCTTTTTGTTCATACACCGCATTCTGCACCGATGTTTTCAATTCATCCAGCTCACGCAAATGTTCTTTCCAATTATCATCAATCAAAGAAAGGGAAACCGCCTTCTCAAAAGAAGTAACTATTTCCTTGCCCTGGTTTTGGAATGTTTTTTTAATGGGAGAAAGCACCTTGATAGTAGCTATTCCGTCGGTGAATGGAATCTCAACATTAGTATATCGAGGGTCATTAATATGGAATACCTCGCTCACGAATGGGAACACTTTCTCGGCAATTACTTTCGATTTATATTTGTAATGTTCCTGTGCCTTCTCGAACAAAATCGGGACAATGGTATTGGGAGTTTCTTTCAAGAATACTTCTTCGGAGATAGGGCATTCCATCGCGAATTCCTTGATAATCTCTAACTGGAATCCTTGATAATCGCGGCTCTCCTGGAAGCTATTCACGATGGCATCGCATACATCGTAGCATGAATTAACAATATCCAAAGCCAACCGTTCGCCGAAGAGCGCATGCTTGCGTTTGCTGTAAATAACCTCGCGCTGGGAGTTCATCACATCATCGTATTCCAACAATCGTTTACGGATACCGAAGTTGTTTTCTTCGACTTTCTTCTGCGCCCTTTCGATAGAATTTGTAATCATTTTATGCTGGATCACGTCGCCTTCTTTAGCACCTATGGCATCCATTATTTTTCCAATCCGTTCCGTTCCGAAGAGGCGCATCAAATCATCTTCCAAGGAAACAAAAAACTGGGTAGAACCAGGGTCTCCCTGCCTGCCAGAACGACCACGAAGCTGCCTGTCCACTCTTCGCGATTCATGTCTTTCCGTTCCTATAATCGCTAATCCTCCTGCATCTTTTACGCCAGCTCCTAATTTAATATCCGTTCCCCGCCCAGCCATGTTGGTGGCAATGGTAACGGTACCGGCTTGTCCTGCTTCGGCAACAATATCTGCTTCTCGCTGATGGAGCTTTGCATTTAAGACATTGTGTTTAATCTTCCGTTGGGTCAATGCGCGGCTTAATAATTCAGAGATTTCGACAGAAGTAGTACCGACCAATACCGGTCTTTTAGCTTCCACTAATTTTTCTATCTCTACAATCACCGCCCCGTACTTTTCTCGCTTGGTTCTATAAATCAAATCGTCGTGATCCAAACGAATCATCTTACGATGGGTAGGTATCACCACAACATCCAATTTATAAATCTGCCACAACTCCCCTGCTTCTGTTTCGGCAGTTCCGGTCATTCCTGCCAACTTGTGATACATCCGAAAATAGTTCTGTAATGTAATCGTAGCGAAGGTTTGTGTTACGGCTTCTATCTTTACATTTTCTTTAGCCTCAATAGCCTGATGCAAACCATCGGAGTATCTTCTACCATCCAACACACGCCCTGTTTGTTCATCTACTATCTTCACCTTTTCTTCCACGATAATATATTCTACATCGCGCTCAAACAGGGTGTATGCTTTCAGTAATTGGTTAATGGTATGTATCCTTTCCGACTTGATGGCGAAGTCGCGAAGCATAATATCTTTTTGTTCCAGCTTCTCTTGCGGAGACAACGGTTTCCTCTCTATTTCCGCAATTTCTGACCCTACATCCGGCATAATAAAGAACTTACTATCCTCGCTCGATGACGTGATCAAATCCGTACCCTTCTCGGTCAGCTCGATGGTATTATTCTTTTCATCAATCACGAAGTATAATTCAGCATCCACGAGGTGCATTTCCTTAGACTGATCTGCCATATAATAATTCTCTGTCTTTTGCAGCAATACCCTCATCCCTTGTTCGCCAAGAAACTTCACCAATGCCTTATTCTTCGGCAGTCCTCTGAAAGCCCTCAACAAAGCCATGCCTGCCGCCTTTTCATCTCCATCCGCTATCTTCTTCTTCGCTTCAACCAATGCCGAATTGGTATATTCTCGCTGCGTTCTCACCAATAATTCAACCTTAGGTTTCAGCGCAAAGAACTCATGCAAATCTCCTTTAGGGGCGGGTCCGGCAATGATTAAAGGTGTACGAGCATCATCAATCAAGACCGAATCTACTTCATCCACAATAGCAAAATGAGGCTCGCGCTGCACCATATCCTCTGGCTTGGAAACCATATTGTCACGCAAATAATCAAAACCAAATTCATTGTTCGTACCATACGTAATATCCGAATTATAAGCCTTCTTGCGCGCATCCGAATTCGGGTCGTGCTTGTCAATACAATCCACCGAAAGCCCCAAAAATTCAAAGATAGTTCCGTTCCATTCACTATCTCTCCGAGCTAGATAATCGTTCACCGTAACGATATGAACGCCTCTGCCGGCAAGGGCATTGAGGTATATCGGAAGCGTACCTACCAACGTCTTTCCCTCACCCGTCGCCATCTCCGCAATCTTCCCTTCATGCAAAACAATGCCGCCAATCAGTTGCTCGTCGTAGTGTAACATATCCCACTTAATCATACTGCCGGCAGCCATCCACGAATTCTTATAAATCGCCTTATCGCCTTCGATAACGACATTCGATTTCGCCACCGCCAATTCCCGATCCATCATGGTCGCCGTTACTTCTATCGTTTCATTTTCTTTGAATCGTCTCGCCGTTTCCTTCACTACCGCGAACGCCTCTGGTAACAAATCTTTCAACACCTCTTCGATCATCGCCTTTTGGCTTTTCTTGATCGTATCAATCGAGGTATAAAGCTCTTGTTTGGCTTCCAAATCCATGTCCACATCGTTCTCTATTTGTTGGGTGATAGCCGCAATTTCATCTTCTGTTTCTTGTAAACGAGCATTGATTTTCGCTTTGAAAATCCCCGTTTTGTCCCGCAATTCATCGTTTGTTATAGAAGCCAATTTGGCATATTCCTCCAACGTCCGTTCTACTTGGGGCATCGCTTCCTTCACATCGCGTTCGGACTTGGTTCCGAAAAATTTTCCTACGGTTTTATTAATAAAATCTAACATAATTCTTTTTGCTTTAGGGTGCGAAAATAGCAATCAACAGGGAATTATTTTTCGGGATATTTTTATGCGATAAGATGCTCCGCCCCTGCCTCTCCCCTAATTTCTTTCGAAGCCCAAAAAAGGGGTGTTTTATTAACTTATAACTAGCTTAATAATGGTTAATTACATGATAAATATAGCGAATAACATCTTTACCTAACTGTTTTGTTTATACCAAAAACGTAGTGAGTTTTCTAAAAAAACGTAGTGAGTTTTTCAAAAAACGGAATGCCTTTTTGGAAAAGCGGAATGCTTTATTAAAAAAGCGGAACGCCTCTTCAGAAAAGCGGAATGCCTTTCCCAAAAAACGTATCGGTTTTTTTTAAATTTATTGGGATAATTTCAAAATCACGGTCCAATATTCAGGAAGCCGAGGGGCTAAAAACAAGGAAGCCCTGCCTTTGCAGAGCCTCCTCTCATCAACCTATCAATATAAAAACATCACTATTAAAACGGGGATTCTCCTTCGTTATTATTGTACGATTATCTTTTTGGAGAAGGATTTATTATTAATCACAGCGGTCATAAAATAAATGCCGGATGGGAGTGTCGAAGGAGGCGTGAATTTATAAATATTCATGCCTTTTGCTTCATTCACTATTGTTGTTTGCGCGATGGTTTTGCCAGCAATATCGGCGATGGTAAAGGTGATATTATCGCCCTCTGCTTCATCGGTATAGACCACATTCACTTCTGTGCCGTTACCTGGGTTCGGGAAGATATTCACTGTGGTATTTTCATCAGTATTAACATCAATTAATATCATGTTGAAGGTAGCTACCTTGCCATCGAAATCGGTCTGTGATAAACGATAATAAGAGATGCCTTGCAACGGGTTCATATCGTCGAAACTGTAGTTCAATAAAGCATTACTGTTGCCTGCTCCTTGGACAGCTCCTATGGAATCGAAATCCACGCCGTTAGCTGATCTTTGGATGGTGAAGTAATTGCTGTTTACCTCACTCGCGGTGGTCCATTGGGTATGAACTGACTTAGTTTCTTTTACATAATTCCCGGTGAAGTCCACCAATTGTATCGGGAGCGGAACGCCATTGCCAGACATCGTCCAAGGAGAGAAGGTGCTGACACCGGAAACCGTTGCGCTGTATGCCGTTGGGTTGCTTTGTCCTCCGATTGGTTGATCCCATCCGTTGTTAATTTTATTGTATCGTTGTGCTCTTAGCGAAGTAATGGTTCCTACCTCTGCGGCGGCAGCGGTGAAGGTCATATTGGCAGTGCCAGATACGCCGCCCTTGGTTAATTGCCAGAATCTTTTTACGGTGTTTGAGCTATTGTCAAAGCCAGCCACGTTGCGGACATGCAAAACTGAATCAGGGGTAACGGGATAGGGCTTGCAAGTGCTGTTGGTAGAGTATGTTGCGACCGAAAACGCGCCGACATCTCCAGCGGTTACAGTGAATGTAAATGGAATTAAAGAACCGCCATTGGTACCGAAAGGATAAACGTGGCTTCCGGTATTTGAGCCGATTGTCCAAGCTATTTTACTTGAATTATCTGTCTGCTCGCTCTTGATATATCCTGTTGAATAGGTGATTGCACCGGCAGCAGAGTTTAAGATGGAAAGCGTGTTTTGATTTAAGTCTAAATTACCTGTTCCTAATGCGAGGACATTGCTGATGCTCATTGCGCCGTTTAGGGTTCTGCGATTATTGTCCATCAAGGTAGCGGTATAAAGTGCTCCGCTGATGTATTTGCCAGAGTTGTAGAATGCAACAGAAGAGGTATCGGTAGCGACATCCATCGTTCCTGCGGTATAAGACCAGTTCCCTTCAGCAGTAATTATTGGGGCAGCCAATGTTAATGTTCCGCCTGTTTTGTTGATGGTAATATTAGGTAATCTTCCTGTTCCTGCCGTTCCCTGCCCTGTGAATAATTGATTCGCTGAACCATTAATATTAATCGTTGCAGTGTGATTGTTATTTGCGGTATAAGAATTTGAAACGGTGATATTACCTTGCGCATTTACCGTTCCGGTCAACATCGTTCCGTAGCTGTTTCCAGTGATATACATCGTACCCGCAACATTGAATGCAGAAGGAGTCGTGAACGTCGTATTGCTTCCTGTACCATAGAATTCGGCATCGCCAATTGTGTGATTGGCATTCTTAGTAATGGTTTTACCATTGGCGATAAAGATCACACGGTTTGCACTTGAAGTGTAATCAACCGTTCCTGTAGTGTAAGTCCAGTTGCATTCAGCAGTGATATAATTGATTAAATAAAGTGTTCCACTCGCTTTATTGATAATTATATTAGGAAGCCTTCCTTGATATATCGTGGTTGTTCCGGTAAAGTTCTGGTTCGCTGTTCCATTGATATTAATGGTAGCGGTATGATTCATATTCGATGTATAGCTATTAGTAACCGTTATGTTCCCTTGAGAATTTACTGTACCTCCAAGGAATGTTCCGTAGCTATTTCCAGTAATGTACATAGTACCGGCAATATTAAAGGTAAAGCTCGTAGTCCATTTAGTATTGCTTCCCGTTCCATAGAATTCAACATCACCCAACGTATGCACTGCGTTAGTAGTAATAGTCTTACCATTACCGATGAATATAACACGGTTGGCATTTGTTGTATAATCAACAGTTCCTGTAGTGTAAGTCCAGTTACATTCATCGGTAATATAATTGATTAAGTAAAGAGTTCCGCTTGCTTTATTAATAATGATACTTGGGAGTCTTCCTTGATAAATCGTCGTTGTTCCGGTGAAGTTTTGGTTCGCTGTTCCATTAATGCTAATAGTAGCTGTATGATTCATATTAGCTGTATAACTATTCGTAACGGTTATATTCCCTTGAGAATTCACTGATCCTCCAAGAAATGTTCCGTAACTATTCCCAGTAATGTACATAGTACCGGCAATGTTAAAGGTTGAATTGGTAGTCCATGTAGTATTGCTTCCCGTTCCATAAAATTCAACGTCTCCCAATGTGTGAACAGCATTAGTGGTTATTGTTTTGCCATTAGAGATAAAGATTATACGGTTTGCATTATTCGTATAGTTGACAGTTCCTGTAGCGTATGTCCAGTTACCTTCATCTGTGATATAATTGATTAAGTAAAGAGTTCCACTTGCTTTATTAATAACTATACTTGGAACTCTGCCTTGATAAATCGTAGTGGTTCCGGTAAAGTTCTGGTTAGATGTTCCATTAATATTAATCGTTGCCGTATGACCCATATTAGCGGTATAGCTATTAGTAACTGCAATATTACCTTGTGAATTGACTGTTCCTCCGAGGAATGTGCCGTAACTATTTCCAGTAATAAACATCGTACCTGTTATATTGAAAGCAGATGGAGTAGTCCAAGTAGTATTACTTCCTGTTCCATTGAATTCAACATCCCCTAATGTGTGAACAGCATTTGTAGTTATTGTTTTACCATTAGAGATGAAGATAACACGGTTTGCACTTGTTGTATAATCAACAGTTCCTGTTGTGTAAGTCCAGTTTCCTTCATCGGTAATATAATTGATTAAGTAAAGCGTTCCACTTGCTTTGTTAATAATAATACTTGGAACTCTTCCCTGATAAATCGTAGTTGTACCAGTAAAGTTCTGATTACTTGTCCCGTTAATATTCCATGTTGCAGTATGACCCATATTAGCAGTATAACTATTGCTAACATTAATGTTCCCTTGTGGATTAATTGTACCGCTCAACATCGTTCCATAACTCGTTCCACTGAAATAAAGGGTTCCTGCAATATTGAAAGCAGAAGGAGTAGTAAAAGTGAATGAACTCCCTGTCCCAACGAATTCGACATCGCCTAATGTGTGAACAGCATTTGTGGTAATTGTCTTTCCATTCGATATAAAAATTACACGGTTTGCATTTGTAGTGTAATCAATTGTTCCTGTGGTATAAGTCCAGTTCCCTTCGGTTGTGATATAGTTTAATAAATAAAGAGTTCCTGAGGCCTTATTGATAATTATGCTCGCAAGTCTCCCTTGTAAAGATGTGGTCGGTCCTGTAAAGTTCTGATTTGCTGTTCCAGTGATGTTAATTATTGCTGTATGCCCCATATTGGCAGTATAGCTATTTGTAACCGTAATATTTCCTTTTGCATTAATTGTACCGGTGTACATAGTGCCGTAGCTGGTTCCGCTTATATAAAGTGTTCCCGCAATATTGAATGCTCCGGTAGTTGTTAGTGTATATGAACTTCCTGTTCCAACAAATTCAACATCTCCCAACGTATGTGCAGTATTTGTCAAAATAGTCTTTCCATTAGAAATAAAGATTACCCGGTTTGCATTTGTCGTATAATCAACCGTACCCATAAAATAGCTGTAATGCCCTTCAGTAGTAATGTAGTTCAATAAATAAAGCGTTCCACCTCCCTTAGCAATAACAAGACTTGGAAGTCTTCCTTGCATAGCGGTAATAGTTCCTGAAAGATTTTGGTTTCCACTTCCATTGATAGTTATTATTGCAGTATGCCCCATATTAGCGGTATAACTATTCGTAACCGTAATATTTCCTTGAGCATAAATCGTCCCTGACAGCATCGTACCATAACTTGATCCGCTAATGTATAGTGTCCCTGTAACATTGAAGTTTGAAGGTGTTGTAAGTGTATAATTACTTCCTGTTCCGTAAAATTCGACATCACCTACAGTAAGCACTGCATTAACCGTTATTGTCTTTCCATTAGAAATAAAAATCAATCGGTTTGTGTTAGTAGTATAATCTATAGTACCAGTTGTGTAAGTAAAATTCCCTTCAAAGGTGATATTATTCTTCAGGTACAAAGTTCCCGATGCCTTATTAATGGTTACTGATGGGAATCTACCTTGATAGGCTGTAATTGCTCCTGTAAATGTCTGCGAACCCGTCCCAGTAATTGTTACTGAAGTCGAATGGTTATTATTTGCAGCATAAGTATTATTCACGTTAATATTTCCTTTTACATCAATTGTTCCACCGCTCAAAGTAGCATAGCTCGCACCTGTAGTGTTAAAGGTATTATTCGCAGTTAGAGTGGTTGAACTTCCGATAGTATAGGTAACCCCACTTCCTGTAAATGATAAATCATAAAACGTAGTCGAACCGGTTATTGTTAAACCACCAGAGAACACAACACTACCGTTATTGTGATTAAAAGTTCCACCAGAATTAGTGAAAGTGGAAGTCTGTGTAAATACTCCTGAAGTAGAGGTAAAAATACCACCACTCAAATTAAATGCTCCGTTTCCGGTAATTGCAGCAGTGCCTCCGGTAAATGTTCCGGTAGATTGCGTAAAGCCGGATGCACCACAAGTAATGGTATAACCATTCTGCGTAATGGTACCTGTGTAACCTGCATTAATCTGAATTCCTGCCACATTTACATTTGCATCAATGTTACAATTAAATGCCGAGGTCGCATCAAAAACTGCGATGTCGCCAAAGGTCGGAACAGGTCCTCCTTGCCAGTTCGAGGGGCTGTTCCAATTACTGTTTGAATTAGCTTTCCAGGTAATGGTAGCCGCGAAAGTGTTGGTGCAGAATAGGAATGCCATTAATATGCAAACCAAAATACCGCTCTTTTTAAAAATTGCTGTTTGTGTGTTTTGTGTAATCAATTTGACGTTCATTTTTTGTGTTTTGATAGTGTGTGTAATAGATTTGTGATACATGTATTTCCTTGTTGAGGCTGCAAAATTAGGGATTTTGTAAGAATCTGCCAAATTTTTAACGATTTTATTTTTGCATTTTTCGCAACTGAAATTTTTAAAAATATCTAAAACTCCCCATAGTAAAGGGCATTTGGCATCATTTGGCTTTTGAAACATTTTTACAATTGGCGGCGTATCGCAGGACATTTTGGGGAAATAGGGTGAAAAAATAGTGTAAGATTTCATTCTTTTTTACGCCTTTTTTTATCAGATGTTTCTTTTATCAGCCAAAAGTTATGAACAGTTCATCCCTACTTTTTAACCTTTTTCTCCAAAATTCACTGTTAAGCGTCGCCATCTTTGTAGTAGAAGTTGGCATCTTTGTAGTCGAAGTCGTCATCTTTGTAGTAGAAGTTGTGATCATTGTAGTAGAAGTTGTGCTCTTTGTGGTAGAAGTTGGCATCTTCGACGGTTAAGTTATCATCTTAACTGGTTGAGTTGGCATCTCGGACAGTTAAAAAATCCCTCGTAAGGGAATGGGAATCCCTCGTAGTTTATTTAATAAAAAAAGCCGAAAGGTTGATTCTTCCGGCTTTTTTAAGACTGAATTTTGGGGTTAATAAACCAATTTCGAGGTCAGTCGTTTGGCGGTATTGCTTACCGAAATAAAGTAAACTCCTTGGGGAAGGTTTTCGGGTTTTATCTGGATATAATTGCCGCCTTTGATGGCGTTAATGGTTTGGCTTCCGATTCTGTTTCCGAGAATGTCGAGGATGGCGATGGAGAGCATTTCGTTGGTATTGTCGTTCACCGTGAGATTGATTACGCCATTTATATCGCCGTAAACCTTGATTATTTCCAAGCCGTTTTCTGGAATAAAAATCGGTACCAACCCGTACTTCGTAGCGTTGCCATTGTAATCGGTTTGGGTTAATTGGTAATAAGAATTACCGATGAACGGGGTCTTGTCTTCGGCATAATAATTCTGAATAATATTGCTGTTGCCGACTCCATTCACGGTGGCTACGAAGTCGAATTCACTTTGATTCACGGTCTTTGAAACGGTGAAATAATCATTGTTGATTTCAGAAGCCGTTGTCCAATTCAAATCCACCGATTTACCATTATATGATGCAGTAAAATTTAGTAAATCTATCGGCAGTGCAAAAGCTGTTCTGGATAAAGTCCACGGAGAAAATTTGGTAATTCCGCTTGCAGAAACTGTATCGCCACTGCTGCTGTTGGAGGTCGGGGCACTGTTCGTCGGGGTGTTCCATCCGGAGGCTGACCATCGTTGTGCAACTCCTCCTGTAGCCCAAGCATTAGCAGGTGTTTCGTCATGCCCTGAAATGTTGGAGAATACAAATTTAACCGATCCGATAACCGTCCCCGATACTGCGGATGTATCTATTTGCCAGAATCTGTTAACGACATTTGCACTGTTATCAGGACCGCTGATGCTATGGAGATGCGTAACCGTTAACGGATAAGGTTTATGCAGAGAAGTGCTAACCGTCGGAGCGTAGGTAGCGACCTTCAGCGAAGTAGTTCCTGTGGATGTATTTTTAAAGGAAAATGGAACATAGCCGCCATAAGTATTGCCGAAAGGGAAGACGTAAAAGAGGTTGCCCGTCGTCATCGCCCATTTTATTGCAGAACGGTTTATGGAATCTTCGGAAAGGATGTATCCGCCAGTAGAACGCTGAATAGCACCTGTATTAAGATTTACCAAAGAACCGAGCGAATTATAAGAAGTGTTGTTAAGGGTCAATAGGTTTTTATTTAATTGCAGAATACCTGTGTGTAAATTCAGGATGCCGGAACTGCCAATCGTTAGCGGAGCATCTAATCGAACAGAATCGTGTCCACCAGTTGGGTTAATGGTAAGATTATTAATGGCGGAAGTGCTGTCAATAATTTTAAAGCAAGCGGTTGAAGAAGATGATGCATCACCAAATTGGAGGTTGTTTGCAGAACCGATTATCTTGAAACCAGAGCCATTGCCAATTTTAAAGTCATCAGCAGAACCTGTGTTGGTGTTTTCAAAAATAATATCTCCTTGTTCTAAATCCATTGAAGAGGTTGCGTCCACATCAAAGGTGGCTTTTGTGTTACTTGCAACACCCATCGTGTTCAAGAGAATTTGAGTCGAAGTAGAATAAGTATAAGTAGCTGATGATTCATCAAAAGTAAAGGAAGCACCATTTTGAACAATCAATTGCCCCGTTACGGTTAGATTTCCGCCATACATTTCAAAACTTCCTCCCGAACCAGAGGTTGTGATTGAATTACCGGCAGTAGCGCCAATGGTAATGTCGGATGACGAATTATTAATTCTAAAAACTCCATTATTGGTTATTGAATAATTTCCAGGGGTAATAACTCCACCATTCAAATCAATGCCAGCTGTTGCTGGGATTGTAGGAGCACTACTGAATTGAACTGTTGATGTCGGTTCACTAATCAGGAATAAGCCATTGACAAGACTTAGATTATGCGAAACGGTAATTTGTTGTCCATATAAATCTTCTAGAAGAGTAGCGGTACTTGAGCCTTTATTAATTGTCAGATTGTAAAATGGAAGAGTCAGGCTGGAGAAATTAGGATTCGACATTGATTGATCGGTACTTCCTTTAAAAGTTACTGTGCTTGTGTTGGGGATGAAGGTAGAGATACTATTAGAATTTGCCATAATCCAATTTCCATAAACATCTAAATTATTTGATCCTGAAATTGTCAAGGTATCAAAATCACCTTCCAGAATCATGTCCAACGTAACTGCCCCCGAGGCATTAATAACTGGGAAATATTGGAAGTAACCATAATTTCCGCCAAGGTATCCATCAATATCCGCAGAAGTGGTTGAATTAGGAAGTCCTCCACACCAATTATTTACATTGAACCAATTGGTACTAACCCCACCTACCCATTGGTTAGCACTGCTATTATTGTTTGGAATAATCAAGATGTAAATAGAAACCCAGGCTGTGTATGCGTTGCATGCAGAATTATATCCCCTGACTCTTAGCGAGCCACCCAAACTTCCTCCAACATTAAGTGTTATGGAATCTGTTCCCTGACCAGTAGTGATTGTAGAACCAGAAAGATTGCTATTATCCCAAACATAACTTGTAGCATTAGTAATTGCTGGTATTTTGAAAGAGGTATTAGTCCAAGCACATAATATTGAATCTCCGACAATAGGTTGAATCGCACCTAATGGATTTGTTACAATTACAGTAACCGATGATGTTTTGGTACAGGCACTTCCTGGATTAAGAGTGACTGTATAGGTTGTTGTAACTGTAGGCGAGGCTAAAGGAGTTGCGCTGGTTGAATCATTTAATGTAGCTCCTGGAGACCAACTGTAAGTAGGGCATGAGGTAAATTGGTAAGCATCATTTGTTGCAGACCACGTTAAGTCATTTCTTCCTGTAGGTGTATATCCAGCTCCGGTGTTATCCTGAATTCCTTGAGTATAATTATGCGACGGAACAGTGGTTTCGTGAATTTCGATCAGGTTGGTGGTTTCATACAGAATCACTTGGGTTGTAATTCCAGTAGTATCGAAAACAGCAACATTATTAAAATTCAAAACAAAATATCTGTAGGGTATAGTACCCATAGTTTGATAAGTTATGGATCCACTGACAGGATTATTCAAATCTGAAAAGGCAAACGCGATAATATTATTTGGTAACACATTGCCAGGTATTACATGATTCAAGTAGGTGGAATAGGCTGATGAAAATTGGATATTTCCATTATCAGCCAAAATAAAACTGGAATAATTGTTACAAAAATATTTAAAAGTAAATGGAATATTTATGGTAGTATAGGCATCATTGGTCAAGGATACGGTCGTTGGGCTTGTAAGTGAAATTGGTGCATAGGTAGTTGAAAATACATGCCCAAAACCTGGTGTCGAGCAACTCAAATTAACACTGCCACCAGAACATATTGTTGTAGACGAAGTTGCGGTTGCAATAACAGCACCAACGGTAACAGTGGTAGAAACTCCAACGTTATTATTAATATTCAAATCGGTTGCATAGTTCGTCGAATCTAAAAATGTATAATTGCCACCGGTACTCATATTAATTGTTCCTACAGTAACAGTCATATCTGAATTCGCAGCTAAAGTACCACTTGTAACAGTTGCTGAACACGTTGTAGTACCCGAGGGAGTGGTAACCACGCTGTAAACTACAACAGGATTAAGATTTGTAAATGTTTGTGTAACCGTTCCGTAATTATGAACAATAACTTTGACAGTATCAATAGTAGGATAGGTACAAGAACCTGCTACTGGAGATGCTAACGAAATTGCCCCTAAATCTCTCGTGTTTCTATTAAAAATAATCATGGAGTTATTACTTGGCATCGAACTTAAATTATCAGATGCCGTGTAAGTAAACGAAGTAGTATTTACAGTTTGTTGTGCTAATAATTGGGCGGTGGAGGTATAAGGTGTTTGGTTCGAGCTCAATCCGCTTGAAAAACTCCAGGTAACATTTCCTGGGGTCATCGAACCATAAATAAATTCTATGTGATAATCTGATTCATACAATTTCAATTGAAAATTAATATCCGCTGTGGAGGCTGCATAATGCGACATATTTGCCCATTCAACTGTAAGTACATGATTCCCGGAGCTTCCTGTTATTTTATATTTTACGCAAGAATCAACATTGGGCCACGAAGCATACTGGCTGTAATTTGTGCTTTCAGTAACTAAATCATCCCACATAGGGGCTATACAACAAGGCGATGATTGATCTGAAAATTCTGTATTAACATATCCATAAGGATAGCCTCCAATAGAACTCGTCGTGGTATCAAATGTAATAAAACCATTGGTGCTAATCATAAAAGCCGACATATTCACATTGTCATAATTAAATGTCCAACCGCCCAGACTAATCGGGTAGGTCAACATATCATCGCCCAACAAAGAATAATGCCATCCTACGGTGCTTGCAGGATAAATTCCTCCTCCTCCTCCCATAATCGAATTATAGGTATTCCCAGTCGTTCGCGTAATAGTATAAGGAGTGAACAATTGCCCAAATGCAGTATTGGCAAGGAAGGTCGCTATCATCAAGACGGTAGCAAACAGGGCGGAGTGAGCGGTTTTTCTTATCATTGTTTTATTTTTTTTGTTATTCAGCGAAAAGCCTTTTTGACTTTGAGGGTACAAAATTACTAAAAAATTATCTTTCTGCAAAGTTTTTATGAAATATTTTATCTTTTTAACATCTCCCGCCTACCGAATTTTCCCTCCCATTCCTCCAAATAATAGAGTAAAAGATACCTGAAACGGTTGCTTTCTCCCCTCAATTCCTCCGGCAAAAATTGGTTATTGATAAAAATAACGAGAAAAGCATCTTTCAGAACATACTCTCGAGGTTCTAGAACATACTCTGGAAGTTCTAGAACATACTCTGGAAGTTCTAGAACATGTTCTGGAGGTTCTAGAACATGTTCTGGAGGTTCTAGAACATACTCTGGAAGTTCTAGAACATGTTCTGGAGGTTCTAGAACATGTTCTGGAGGTTCTAGAACATACTCTGGAGGTTCGAGAACATACTCTGGAGGTTCTAGAACATACTCTGGAGG
>CAIMUP010000117.1 GCA_903844645.1 uncultured Bacteroidota bacterium | reverse complement strand
TCACCGTCAAAAAGAAAATATTTCGCCAAATATTTTCTTTTTTGGTCCACTCAAAACTTTTGAGTACACACTCAAAACTTTTGAGTACACACCCAAAACTTTTGAGTACACGCCCAAAACTTTTGAGTACACACCCAAAACTTTTGAGTACACACCCAAAACTTTTGAGTACACACCCAAAACTTTTGAGTACACACCCAAAACTTTTGAGTAAATGATAGAAAGGAGAAAAACCTTTTAGGATTCATTCGATAAATTGTACAAATTCTTTCATCCTTTTATGATACCGACCTTTTGGGAGGTGCAATAAAACGATGATGAAGAGCATGGTCATTATCTACATAAATTTTAATAGTTTTGCGGCATGGAAATTACTAACCTGAATTAAATATAATACTTTACCGATGAAAAGAAAAACCTCATACATCATTGCCGCGATTATTGTCGCCATCAATGTAGTCGCCTGCATTTATATCCTGATTAAATTGGGCAACGATCCGGCAATTAACGAAACCCAGGAGTTCCACTCTACTATGAAGAATAGTAGTGAAGGAACTACTGATGATCCGAATGCGAGAGCCAACTACGAACTGATGCGGCAACATGATCCTACTACAGGATTGATACCGAAAGGCATCCGAAGAAAAGAACTGGCATTCGCGGCGAAGATGCCGAAGAAATTTGATAAGATAAATGCGAATAAACGAAGTAAAAATATTCAGAGTCAGACGTGGATTCAGCGCGGTCCTTACGATGTTGGCGGAAGAACTCGAGCCTTGGCAGTTGATGTAGCGAATGAGAGTCGGATTCTTGCCGGAGGAGTATCGGGAGGGATGTGGGTTTCCGCAGATACAGGGCATAGTTGGAATCATACAACGGCTTTTGCACAGCTTCATAGTGTGTCTTGTGTTGGACAAGACAGGCGAACGAATCATCAGCATATTTGGTATTACGGAACGGGAGAAACCGATGGAAACAGTGCGGGAATTACTGCGGCATATCAGGGTGATGGTATCTTTAAATCTATTGATAGCGGCATGACTTGGAACGTACTTCCATCCACGGCAAATGATAGCCCGCAGGTTTTTAATAATAATTTCGATTATGTTTGGAAGGTGGCACCGTTTCCTTTTGATACTGTTAATGATGTCGTCTTTGCAGCTACTTATGGGCATATCTATCGCTCTATGGATGGCGGCGGGACATGGAATTCGGTGCTTGGTTTGAATAACAATGCTTCAGGATATACGGATATAGATATTAGCCCAACAGGTATTTTGTATGCGGCATTAAGTCCGTCATTGACACGTGGCATTTATCGTTCTTCGGATAGCGGAACAACGTGGACAAACATTACTCCTACAGGCTGGCCTACGACGTTTCATCGGACAGTTATTGCGATTGCTCCATCGAATGAGAACACGGTTTACTTCCTTTCTGAAACCCCTGCTACGGGCAAGTTAGGACATAATCTTTGGCGATATACTTACCTCTCCGGTGATGGTTCGGGGGTTGGTGGATTGTGGACAAATATCTCTCAAAGCATTCCGAATCTTGGTGGCAACGGAGCATATAGTTCGCAAGGTTCTTATGATATGTTCCTGAAGGTGAAGCCTGATAACGACAGTGTTATTTTCCTTGGTGGCACGAATGTGTATCGTGCTACCAACGGCTTTGCAGATACCACGACTACCGTTGCTATCGGAGGATATAATTTAGGGTTCACCAATCCATTGCTGCTTGGGGTGGATGGCACTTATCCGAATCATCATCCTGACAACCATGCTCTGCAATTCTTCTCTGACCCTAATAAGATGCTTACAGGTAATGATGGCGGTGTGCAAATGACTTATGATAACATGGCATCAAATGTTGTTTGGAGGAGTTGCAACAATGGGTACTTCAACTCCCAATTCTATACCATCGCCATTGACCATGCGACGGCTAATGATAACATCATCGTAGGCGGAATGCAAGACAATGGAAACTTCTTTACTAACAGCCCGTCGACTACTGTGCCGTGGCTTCCTATCTCTGGTGCCGATGGTACTTATGCAGCCATTGCCGATCATAAAGCCTTCTATTATGGCTCCATTCAAAGCGGCGTTACTGGCAGATTAAACATCAGCAATGCAGGGGCGGTGAATCCCTTGACTTTGGCAGAAATAGATCCTGTTGGCGGCGGTCCGTATCTCTTTGTAAATCCCTTTTTATTAGACCCTAATAACACGAACAGGATGTACCTTGCCGGGGGTGCTTACTTATGGAGGAACGATAATCTCGCATCTATCGCGAACCTGAATTTTGCACCTACTTCTACCGGATGGACGAAGCTGCTGAACTCTTATGCCGCGGGTATCGGATACATCTCTGCCATAGGAGCGGGGCATAATACCGATGTTATTTATTATGGCTCCAGCACCGGAAGAATTTATCGGATGGACAATCCTGACATGGGCAGCAACCCTGCAAAAGTGGATGTATGGACCGGCAAGGGATTTCCCACAAATGCTTATGTGAGTAGCATTGCAGTGAATCCCAATGATGGTGCATCGGTGGTGGCGACCTTCTCGAATTACAATGTCAAGAGTGTGTTTTATACCCATGATGGCGGCACTACCTGGACTTCTATCAGTGGTAATCTCGAGGAACATCCGAATGGTACGGGCAATGGTCCGTCGGCACGATGGATTGCGATCATCCCTACTTTAGATTCGACTTATTATTTCTTGGGAACCAGCACCGGCTTGTATTCCACGACCATCTTGAATGGCGACAACACCGTCTGGACACAGGAGGGAGCTAATGTCATCGGCAATGTGGTGGTAGATTATATTGATACCCGAAGATCAGACGGATTGGTCGTCGTTGCCAGTCATGGCAATGGAGTTTTTAGTACCAATCTCGCGAATCCAAACGGTATTCCAATGCAAAATAATGCCCAGAATTTCTCTATGGATAATGTCTACCCGAATCCGTTTTCTTCTTCGACAACCATTAATTTCTCCTTAAATAATACCTCCAATAGCTCCTTAAAAATTATGGATATTAAGGGCAAAGAAGTTTGCGTTTTGGAGAATAAAATCCTTGCTCCGGGTACTTATAATTATACATGGAATGGGAGGGATAAAAACGGGGCGTTGCTATCGGATGGAATTTATTATGCCACCCTTATTTCCGGCTCCAATGTCTCGACTAAGAAGATTGTTTTCGTGAAATAATCCGGTAATCAGCTCTCCTTTTTAAATTTTATTCTCCCCTTCCACCAGGTTTTGGGAATGAGGTATTGGGAAATTAATTACCCAAATAATCAGTTTGAATTATTTTTAGGATTTAACGGGTATATAATTAAATAATAAACAAAAGGCAGTGCTATTCGTGGTTTATTATTTTCTAATATCATTAAATAGAGAGGAAACAATACCCATTTATTCCATGACCTCCCCAAAAAGCGAGCAAGCTTCGCCGACTTTTTTTTAAAACTCCCCGATGTTAGTTCCAGCTTCGGGGTATTTTCTTGAGATTGACCGACTGTAGTCCGAGCTTCGGGGTATTTATTCTGGACTGCCCAACTCTTCTGGTAGCTTCGGGGTATTTCCAAAAAACTGCCCGATGCTACGACCCTTTTTTGGCATTTTCTTTAGCATCCTGCCGATGGGAAAACAAAAAGAGGAGGCAATTTCCATCGCCTCCTCTTTGGAAATTTTATTAAAAATGAAACCTTAAATTTTGATGTTATAAATCGTGCCGTCAATATCCACTGTAGCATCGTTATCGCAACCTCCATTTCCGAAATCAACATGGCGGGTAGCACCTGTGCCGATATTAATATCCAACGTGCCGCGAACGACGGTGTATTGACAACTTAAATCGAACTCAACAGGGCTTGTAATGTTCACATTGAAGGGAGTGCCTTTGCGAGAAACGCCCAACGCCGTGCCGGTCATCGAGAAGGTTTGTTGAGCCACCGGATAAGGATAAGCATAGCCACCCGTCCACTCCACAACGCAGTCCGAGGTCCAAGTGATTTTACCCGTATTGGTAACGCAAGTATCTACGGCATGGATGGTGTGAACAGGATGATGCAAGGCATTCGTTCCGTTGTTGGTGATGGTTGCCGTGAGGTGCAAAGAATCATAACTGATGCCGTTGTCGGTGCTCACAGAATAGTCTTTGGTGATGACCGTTACAACATTGTTGGAGTCCTTAAAACGCCCCGTCCAGGTTACGATGATTTGCCCTTTGCGATATTTTTTATCCCAATTATCGCAGTAGCAGCCAGAGGTTCCGAAGTCAATAATAATGGTATGCGGCAAGGTCAGGGAATCAATGATGCCGGTCGAATCGTTGATGCCGGTAACATGAGCACAGATGGGCAGCAGGGTATAATTATACTGCAATCGGCTGCCAGATTGGTCGTGGTACGTGGTGTTTGCGGCATTCAGCACGTTGTTGGTTTCATCCTGAACCAAAGCATCATCGGTTGCGACAGAGGTATCGCTGTCCACAAGAGCTTCTTTCTTTTTACAACCATTGAAGGTCATCATTCCTACTGCCAACAGGCAAAGGAGAAGTGCGGTAAGTTTTCTTTTTTTCATTATTTAATTTATTAGATATACGTTTTCTTAATTTATTATTCGGCAAAATTAAGAAAAATTCCGAAAACCAAATGCAAGCTCGTTTTCTTCCTCGGAATAATTTCTACTTTTACCGCTCTTATGATTCGATTTTTATTTCATATTTCGCTTCGGGCGATGGGCTGGAGGATCATCGGCAGCTTCCCGCATCACATCCCGAAAGCGGTGTGCATTGTGGCACCGCATACCAGCAATTGGGATTTTTTTATCGGCATCGCTGCCCGTAGCGAGTTCGGGATATTGGCACATTACCTGGCGAAGCGAGAATTGTTTGACAGCCCCTTTGGATGGTTTTTCCGCATCACACATGGCATCCCCGTTGATCGGAAAAATAAACATCATCTCACGGAAGAAATCATTCAGCGAAGCACCGCGAAGGACACGTTTTATATTGCGATTACCCCTGAAGGAACGCGGAAAAATGTGTGCCGATGGAAGTCGGGCTTTTACAATATTGCGATGAATGCACAGATGCCGATTATTCCTTTCGGGCTGGATTATCAAACGAAAAGCGTCATCATCGGCGATGCCTTTTATCCCACTGGCAACTATTCCGAAGACCTGATTCATTTCGGCGACTTCTTTAAAAGCTGCATCCCGAAAAACTCTGATAATTGGTGCGCCGATTTTGAATAATATAATGAACTGTTCACCAAAATTTGGCTTTAAATGGTCGTCCCAGAGCTTATGATGGTCGTCCCAGAGCTTAGGATGGTCATCCCAGGGCTTAGGATGGTCGTCCCAGAGCTTAGGATGGTCATCCCAGGGCTTAGTATGGTCGTCCCAGCATCGAATATCAGGAAAAACACTCCTTATATAATAGGTGTAAATGGTATTAAATAAAAAAATAGTGGGGGGTGATGGAGAAAAAAATCTTTACAGAAATTTGGTGGTCTCCGAAATTTGTTATAACTTTGTACCCTCAAATTAAGTACAAGCTCCAAACAACGAACCATTTTACAACATTATATACCATGATTAAAAAATTACAAAAGACGATGAAAGCCCTGATAGTATTGGTTTTCCTTAGCTATTCGACAACGACTATCAAGGCGCAATTATCGGTAAGTAATACGCTTACCCCCGCCCAATTGATTCAACAAGTGCTGCTCGGAACGGGAGTTACGGTGAGTAATATCGTCTATACTGGCGACACAGGGGCGATAGGGCAATTTAATGGTTCTACTTCCAATATCGGCTTCGCGGGAGGAGTGCTGATGACTACGGGGAAGATTTGGAATGCGCCCGGACCGAACAATAATTGCTGCCAAGGATCGTGTAACAATACCAATGGCGATGCCCAATTAACTGCCATTTGCGGACAGACGACGCATGATGCTTGTATTATAGATTTTGATTTCGTTCCGACATCGGACACAGTGAAATTTCGGTATGTATTTGCTTCGGAAGAATATCCGGAATACGTAGGGACTATTTTTAATGATGTATTTGCATTTTTTATCAGCGGACCGGGGATTACCGGTACACCGAATATTGCGTTAGTGCCGAATACCTCTACTCCAGTATCTATCGGAACTATTAACAACGGTAATTATTACTGTCCGAATGCCGCGACAGGTCCTTGCATGAATTGCGCTTACTACATAGATAATTGCACCGGAACCACTGTAGAATATGATGCCTTCACGACCCAGCTTACTGCGAAACATTGGGTAACTCCTTGCCTTACGTATCATATTAAATTAGCGATTGCCGATGCAGGCGATTGTGTGTTTGATTCTGGTGTATTCCTCGAGGCTGGCAGCTTTACGGGAGGCTCGGTTACGGTGCATAGCAACATCCATAACACCAATACCACGGTAGATACCATGGCGGTAGAAGGCTGTACGAATGGAGCATTTGTCTTCACGTTGCCGCAAGCACAATCTATCGCTACGGTGATTCATTTTCAGGTTCAGGGAACGGCGACTAATGGTGTGGATTATCCTTTTATTCCGGATAGCATCGTGATTGCTGCCGGACAAACGGCGGATTCGATTATCATTTCCCCATACTTCGATGGTATCTCCGAGCCTATCGAAAGCGTTGTTCTTAATATTCAGAATGTAACCCTTTGCACCTCTTCTAATGATAGTATTTCTCTTTGGATAAGGAATGTGGATGCCATACAATTAGTAGCAACTCCTATTGGCGATACTACTGTTTGCCCAAACATTCCTGTTCCTTTGTTAGGAACCGCAACTGGAGGCTACGGTCATTACACTTATGCTTGGGATAACGGTGCTAGTACAGATAGTGCCGTTACGGTTTCACCATCTGCCACGACTACTTATACTTTGACCATTACAGATATTTGCGGAAACACAGCCATCGGTTCGGTAACGGTGATCGTTACTTCGCCAGAAAGCATCGCTTCGTTTAATAACTCTGTTACCGAAGGATGCGGTACGGCTACGGTGGTATTTTCGTTGAATGTGATACAAACAACCCCGACCCTGATTACTTATGATGTTACCGGAACGGCTACCAACGGGATTGATTATCCGATGCTGCCGGGCATGGTTACCATTCCTGCAAACCAAGCTTCGACAAATATTACCATTGCTCCATATTTCGATGGCGTGAATGAACCTACCGAAACCATCATCCTGACCCTGACAAATACCTGCCTGCCAAGCACGACCACCATCACCATTCTCGATGAACCGAGCATCGTGCCGAATATTACAGGCTACGATATTTGTGCAGGGCAATCTACCCAGCTTATCGTTAGAGCTATTGGCGGAACAGGTCCGTTGACTTACACTTGGAGCGACAATCTTGGCGATTCTACGGTTGTTAATCCGTCGCCATCCAGCACCCAGACTTATTCCGTTGCCGTTACCGACACCTGCCATGTTCAAACCGGGAGAGACAGTATTACGATCTATGTTTTCCCGCTGCCGATTGCCCATTTCGGATTTAATTATCTGGAGCCTAACAACGTCAATCTGATTAATCTTTCTACTGGTGCGACGACCTATTTCTGGACTTTTGGCGATGGAGAATTATCGCGTAGCGACCAACATTCGTTCGACCATCTGTTTCCTGAAGGACCCGGGTCGTACTTCATTACTTTGGTGGCATACAATTCCGAGGGTTGCCCCGATTCTAACACAGCGAGGGTAACTTTTACCGAGGATTATTCCATCTTTGTGCCTACTTCTTTCCATCCGGGATGGGATTTAAACCCTGGTTTCGGGGCATATAGCAATGCTATTACCGAGTATTCGATGACTGTTTTCAACCGTTGGGGAGAGTTACTTTTTGAGACTACGGATGTCAGCAACCAATGGCTCGGCACAACGCCTGATGGCAACCTTATGAAACAGGATACCTACGTTTGGGTGATGAAAGCGATCTTGAAGAATGGTAAGAAAGTGGAACGGAACGGGACGGTTTTCTTGATTCGATAATTTATCCCTTTCATAATTCTCAAAAGGAATCCCTTCGATATTGCATCGGGGGGATTTTTTTGGAATCTCAATTGCGAACTATTTATTTTTGTCAAGTAATTTGACAGGTTGCTGAATTCACCTCCTGGATTTCGGAATTTCAGCGTTGAGTTTTGGATTTTCATCGTCGGGACTTGGATTATCATCGTCGGGACTTGGATTTTCATCGTCGGGACTTGGATTATCATCGTCGGGACTTGGATTATCATCGTTGGGACTTGGATTATCATCGTCGGGACTTGGATTATCATCGTCGGGACTTGGATTATCAGCGTCGGGACTTGGATTATTATCGTCGGGACTTGGATTATTAGCGTCGGGACTTGGATTATCATCGTCGGGACTTGGATTATCAGCGTCGGGATTTGGATTATTAGCGTCGGGATTTGGGTTTGGGGGACTATTGGGTTCCACTGCGCGAGGGATGGTAGGGGCTTGGTTACCGCCTTTTGGTGGGGACTTTTCGTGGGGGAGGCGGGAACGGAACCCCCGAACAGCCTGACCGCTACCGCCTGTTGATGGGGACTTTGGTGGGGAGGCGGGAGGGGACGCGCCATAATGGGGCGTTATTTCTTGGTTGAGGCGGTCATTTTGTTTGCCTTGTCGAAGCATTCTTTGGCGTGGATGGTGTCGCCCATGTAGTTGTAGGTGATGCCCATAAAGTTGGGGACTTGTGGGTCGTTGGGGTCCATGGTGGCGGCTTTGTTGAGGTTGGCGATGGCTTTGGGGTATTGTTTTAGGAAGCCGTATGCTACGCCGAGGTCTTTGTAGGCGGATATTTCGTTGGGGTTGATGGTGAGGGCGGTTTCGAATTCGGTTACGGCTTCGAGGTATTTGCCTTGTTGTCCGAGGGCGGTGCCTTTGTTGATGTGTGCGAAGGTGTTGGTGGGTTGGTAGCTTATTACGGAGTCATCGGAGGCTATTTGGAGGTCGAGTTGGTGGGTTTTTTCGTAGCAGGTGTTTAGGAGGAGGTAGGCGGAGAGTCTGCCGTCGGTGAATTTGGCGACCATTTTTTGTAAGTAGAAGATGGCATTTTTGTAGTCTCCCTTTTCGATGTACACTTGCCCTAATCCTTGGTAGGTGAGGTGGTATTCAGGGAATATTTCGAGGGCTTTCTTGAATTCGGAGATGGCTTTGTCGAGGAGGATTTGTTTGGCGGCTTCATTCTTTTCTAATGGATATTGGTCTTCGTAAATGGTAACGGCATTGTGTACATGGGCGCGGGAACTGAAGGTGGATATGGCGGCATCAGCGGAATATAGTTCGGAATTGTTCTTCCAATCTTGGCTACGGGCAAAGGTTTTGATGGAGTATAATCCCACAATGGCGAAGACGATGGCGAAGAGCATTGAATTCATCGTGATGAATTGTGGGACGGTGTTAAATCGGCTTTTGATAACCTCTGTCTTGGTATATTTTGCGAGTAGTATTGCGACAATCAAACAATATCCGAGAGATGGAATGTATAGGAATCGTTCTGCCATCGTGGATCCTATCAACCGGAAGACATTGGCTACCGGAGCTAAGGAAATAAGGAAGAACAGAATGGCGAATGCGAGGATATTTTTGTTCTTGATGGTGATGATTGCGTAGGCTCCTATCGCTATGTACACCACGATTCCGAGGATTGCCATAGGGTCCTTCAGGGTTTGTAATGGTATTTGATTGAAGGAATAATCGTGTGTCAAAGGGTGGGGGAGTATCATTAAAAAAAGATAGCGCAGCAGGATATAAAAGGCGGTGGCTTCGCGGGAGATAAAGTCTTTCGCAGCAAACAAGGAGTTATTATATGGCGAACTATCGGGGGCATGGGTAATGGATTCTAAGGCGAGCGTTCGGAAGATAAAATACACGCCCGTAAAGAGGATTAAAATAATAAATACCGATGCAATATTCTTCAGCGTAGCCTTCGTGAAAACATACATCAACATAGGTATGATCAATAGGAAGGAGATAGCTGTTTCCTTGGATAACAGGGCAAGGAGATAGAACATTCCTACTACGATACTTTTGATAAGGGAGTTTGTTTCGATAGCTTTAATGACATACAAAGTAGCGATTATCAAAAAGAGAAAGCAGAGAATATCGTCGCGGCTTTTGATACTGTCAACGACCTCGGAATGGATAGGATGCGATACATACAACAGGCTGCATACAAAGGGAATCACCAGGTTTTGATTGGGGAATAACCGGCAGAGCAACTGAAATAAAAACCAGCATGACAAGGCATACAACAAGACATTGATAAAGCGATTGACGTGGGGATTCTCTGGAAACAGTTGCCATTCGATAGCGAATAAAACCATGGATAGCGGTCTGTATTCTGTTCCTTTCAAATCGTTGATTCCGTACCAGTAATTATGCGAAACGATAGCCGGAATCCCCGCAATTCCTTGCCGGGTAACGGTATTGTTTTTTATCGCGGCATTGTCATCGAGCGTGTAGCTGTAGCCTATACTTTGGGCATAGAGAAGGAACGCGAATACCGCGATAATCATCCCTAATGAAACCTTTAATCGTTGCAGGGCATCGGGGTTGGTAGCGGTTTTATTGGTTCGTTGAACGGGCTTGCTTTTGTTTGGTTGTTTGCTCATGCTAATTCCGGTTTGTTGGTTCTTATGAAGGTGCATACTTCGATGCGCCGCAAATTTATATTAAAAATGATTAACCCCGCACCTTCCTGATTTCTTCTGACATTATTCCATGAAAAAATATCTTTGCAGCCGAATAAAATTTGGATTAAATAAGAACATAAAACGATGCTTGGATTAAAATTAGCGACCGACCCGCGATGGGCAAATATTGCCAATGGCAACCTTGAAGAGATATTGACAGACCACGCATATTGCGAGCAGAAAGCGGCTACCAATGCCATCTCGATGATTGTTTCGTTCGGCAATTATTCTGACTTGGTGGAGGCGATGATAGCCCTTGCGCAGGAGGAATTGCAGCACTTCGCGATGGTGCATGCCAAGATATTGGAACGCGGCTGGGTGCTCGGCAAAGAACGCAAAGATGAGTACGTGATAGAGCTGTATAACTTCGTTCGGAAGGGGCATAAACGCCACATTGTGTTGATAGACCGCCTTCTATTCGGAGCGATGATCGAAGCCCGTAGCTGCGAACGGTTCAGGATTCTTTCAGAGAATATTCAGGACTCTGATCTTGCCGAATTCTACCGCGAATTAATGATTTCGGAAGCCAATCATTACACTCTTTTTATCGGCTTTGCCAGAAAATATGCCGAAGGCGAGGACGTCGAAAAACGGTGGCAGGAATTCCTCGATTACGAAGCCTCCATCATCGCCAATTATGGCAAACGAGAAACGATGCACGGGTAGAGGATAGGGAATTTTATTCAGGTTACGATTTTTCTTATCCAGATTTATGAACCTGAAAGAAGAATAACTTTTCAGGATTCATGGACAATCGGTTTGGACGAATTACCTATATCCCAAAATAATTCGTCTTTTTTGTGAAATAAATGGTCATTCCCCATATAAAAGGATGGTCATCCCAGCGTCGAGGATGGTCATCCTTTCACTCCTTATATATAGGCAATATTTGTGTTTGACTCCTGACGGGAGAAAAACCGGTGAGGAAGCGTAAATTAATTATCTTCGAGGACGAAAGTTTCCATGAACTTCGTGGTGTAATTTCCCTTGCGGAAGTTCTCGTCTTTCATCAGTTTCACATGGAATGGAATGGTCGTTTTCACACCTTCGATAACGAATTCGCTCAAGGCTCTTTCCATGGTATTAATAGCCTCCTCGCGAGTCTGCGCAACGGTGATGAGCTTCGCAATCATGGAATCGTAGTTCGGCGGAATGGTATAACCGGAATAAACGTGCGTATCAACCCGCACTCCATGCCCACCCGGAACGTGCAGCGTGGTAATCTTCCCGGGACATGGACGGAAATTATTGTAAGGATCTTCGGCATTGATGCGACACTCGATAGCGTGCATGTCAGGGAAGTGATTCTTGCCCGAAATAGGTACGCCCGCAGCTATCTTTATCTGTTCTTTAATCAAATCATAATTGATGACTTCCTCTGTAATCGGATGCTCGACCTGGATGCGGGTATTCATCTCCATGAAATAGAAGTTGCGGTGCTTATCCACTAAAAACTCCACCGTACCCACGCCTTCATAACTCACCGCCAATGCCGCTTTGATGGCAGCTTTGCCCATTGCCTCACGAAGTTTCTCCGTCATAAAAGGGGAAGGAGATTCCTCCACCAACTTCTGCATACGGCGTTGAATGGAACAATCCCGTTCGCTCAAATGGCAAGCCTTTCCGTACTGGTCACCCGCAATCTGAATCTCAATATGACGAGGGTCTTCAACAAACTTCTCCAAGTACATCGCATCATTGCCAAAGGCAGCCGCACTTTCCTGACGAGCAGAGTCCCACGCGGCTTCAAAGTCTTCTTCCTTCCAAATAATTCGCATCCCTTTTCCACCACCACCGGCGGTAGCTTTCAGCATCACGGGATAACCGATTTCTTTGGCAATCTTCAAGCCTTCTTTCAAATCTTTCAGTAAGCCTTCACTACCCGGAACACAGGGAACGCCGGCTTGCTTCATGGTATCTTTAGCCGAAGATTTATCACCCATCTTATCAATCATATCAGGTGATGCCCCGATGAATTTTATATTGTGATTGGCGCAAATCTCGGAGAACTTGGAATTCTCCGAAAGGAAACCATAGCCTGGATGAATGGCGTCTGCATTAGTAATCTCGGCAGCAGCAATGATTCTTGGAATATTAAGATAAGAATCCTTGCTTGGCGGCGGACCGATGCAGACAGCTTCATCAGCAAACCGAACATGCAGACTTTCCTTGTCAGCCGTGGAATACACCGCCACAGTGCGGATGTCCATTTCCTTGCATGTGCGAATGATCCGCAATGCAATCTCGCCGCGATTGGCTATCAATATCTTCTTGAACATGAATTACGAGGTTGGGTCAATTAAAAACAATGGCTGATCGTACTCAACGGGAGTAGCATTTTCAACTAATACTTTCACGATCTTGCCAGAGACCTCCGATTCAATCTCATTGAAAAGTTTCATCGCTTCGATAATGCAAATCACCTTACCGGCTTTTATCTCATCGCCGATATTTACAAAAACTGGTTTATCAGGTGATGGCGTGCGATAGAAAGTTCCAATCATCGGGGATTTAATAGTGATATATTTTGAATCATCATCAACCTTAGCAGCAGGAGTTGCAGCAGCAACTGTTGCTCTTTCTGCAATAGGGGCAGCAGCTTGAACTGGTGCAACAGGAACTGATGGAATAGTAGTAACTGCCGTTTCTCCTTTACCGGTTTTGATAGTGATTTTAATCTCTTTTGTTTCGAGAGAAACTTCGGCAACCCCAGATTTGGAAACAAACTTGATGAGGTTTTCAATTTGTTTTATGTTCATAGTATTATTATTTTCTGTTTTGATTGTTATTATTTGGAATCATAAGCCCATTTCAGATAGACCGCGCCCCATGTGAATCCACCACCAAATGCGGATAGTATTAGATTATCTCCCTTGTGCAATTTGCTCTCCCATTCCCACAAACACAGAGGAATAGTTCCGTTGGTAGTGTTGCCAAACTTTTGGATATTTAGCATAACCTTTTCACTGCTTAATCCCATTCTCTTGGCAGTAGCATCAATGATTCTTTTATTAGCCTGATGCGGCACCAGCCATGCTATATCATCAGCAGTAAGCTTATTCTTCTCCATGATTTGTGCAGATACTTCTGCCATATTGGTAACTGCAAATTTAAAAACCTGCTGCCCTTCCTGATACACGAAATGTTCTTTGGCATCAACAGTCTGATGGTTTGCTGGCTTCGCAGAACCACCTGCTTTTTGATGAAGAAAATGTCGTCCGGCACCGTCGCTTTTAAGAATGGAATCCATGATTCCAACTCCTTGTGTACTAGGTTCCAATAAAACACAACCGGCACCATCACCAAAGATAACACAAGTCGCTCTGTCAGTATAATCAATAATCGCTGACATCTTATCAGCACCAACAACAACAACCTTTTTATACTGCCCTGATTCTATAAACTTAGAAGCAGTAACTATCGAATAAAGAAACCCCGAACATGCCGCCATGATATCAAAACTAAAAGCATTCTTTGCGCCTACCTTATCACAAATAATATTAGCGGTGGCAGGAAACATCAAGTCTGGTGTGGCAGTTGCGCAAATCAAAAGTTCGATTTCATCGGGAGAAATTCCTCGCTTGGCACACAATGCTTTTACTGCTTCGGCACCCATATCGGAGGTTGCTTTTCCTTCGCCTTTTAATATTCTTCTTTCACTGATACCGGTGCGCGATAAAATCCATTCGTCGGTAGTATCTACCATCTTTTCCAATTCCTTATTGGTAAGGATATAATCAGGAACGTATCCTTGAACGACGGTAATGGCGGCAGTAATTTTATTCATCAAGGATTAATTCAATTAATTAAAAGCCTGCCTAATCTTTTCAGAAAGATTCGCTTCGGTAACTTCTTTGGTAAGCAAAATCATATTCTTTATGGCTTTGGCATTTGATATTCCATGACCTACCACTACTGCCGAACTGATGCCTAAGATTGGGGTGCCGCCAAAATTCTCATAATTAAACATTTCAAAGAATTCGTCATCAACTCCTCTTTCTTTTATCAATGAATAAAAAGATTCGGCTGCCTTGAGGACAATATTTCCAGTGAATCCATCACAGACCAGAACATCCACTTTATCATTAAAGAAATCGCGCCCTTCGACATTACCAATGAAATTTATTGAGGCATCCTCTTGCATCAACTTATAAGTGGCTTGTGCAACAAGATTTCCCTTTTCTTCCTCTTCACCGATATTCAATAACCCTACTTTCGGATTGGAATTATTAAATACATATTTCATATAAATCGAACCTAATACACCAAATTGGGCAAGCACTTCTGGCTTTACATCGGCGTTAGCTCCGACATCCAGAACGATTCCATTTGATCCATCAGGACGAGGAACTTTTGAAGTAATGGCGGGGCGAAGAATCCCTTTTATCGGCTTCACAATAAGTATTGATCCCACGAACATGGCTCCGGTATTTCCTGCGCTGGCGAAGGCATCTATCTTTCCTTCTTTGAGCAAACTGAAGCCAACGGTGATAGATGAATTCGGCTTTTGTGTCAGGGCTTTGGTAGGATGTTCTCCCATTCCGATTACTTCGGTGGTATGAACTATCTCAAACAAATCGGCTGAAACACCTTCACGTGCCAGAATAGGCAGAAACAAATCGGTATTGCCTATCAATACTAATCTGACATCAGTTGATAATTCCTTTTGGGCGGCAATAGCTCCAAGCGTGGTTTGCTCGGGAGCAAAATCTCCACCCATTATATCAATACCTAATCTCATTCTTAAATTATAAATTGTGAATTATAAATTATGAATTACAAAATCGGGCAATGCCAATTTATAATTCATAATTTACAATTTATAATTCCTTATGCTACCACCTTTTGTTCGATAGCTAATTTGCCGCGGTAGTAACCGCAAGCACCGCAAACGCGATGATAAAGTTTCGGTTCGCCGCAGTTAGAGCATTTACTTAATTGCGATGGAGTCAGCTTATCGTGAGTCCTTCTTTTGTCCCTTCTCGATTTCGAGATTTTATGTTTAGGATGTGGCATAATTTATAATTTTTAATTGTTATTAATGCTTGTTATTTTTATTCGAGGGCGCAAATTTAGCATAATTTTATTACTTCAAACCTTTTAATTGTTCCCAACGGGGGTCTATCGTGTTTTCATCGCCCTCTTTTTTCTCTTTGGGCTGATAGTTTTCGAGCAGTTTGAGCAGGTCATCATTGCATTGCGAATTGCCCGCAGCATCGAACGGATGTTCCACTTTCATGGGGATTAACAGGAGGATATATTCATAGATATATTGGCTCAAATCGAGGTCGTGTTCATTCCGAGGGATGACAATGACATCTTCCGATTCTTCCTGATAATCGCTGCCTTCCTTCACGACGAGCCTGTTGGTTCCGCTTATTATCAAATCGAAATAATCGCTGCATCGGTCGCAGGGGAGGTTCACGGTGCCGTTAATCGAGAAATCGAGCAGCAGCATCGTTTCTTGTTTATTAAGAGTAACGGCTACCTGAATATCGCATTCGGTGATGGTTTCATTCTTCATCAATTCAAAGAAATAACCATTGACCGAGAACCGGAAACGATGAATCCCGGTGGCTAAGGTAGCGAACTGGATGCTATAATCTTTATTGGCTGTCATTTTCTTTTAAGAGGCTGCAAATATAGAAAAACGGTTGAAAGTTTAAGGTTTAGGAGATGTTCCACAAAAAGCTGCCTATATATAAGGAGTGCTCCATCGGTTTTCAATAGCGATACGAGCAATGGTAGAGCCTGTTTTGGTTGAGGAACTCGTTTTGTGAAAAGGGAACTCGCTGGTCGGGATTTGTAATCCCGACCCTATTATTCAAGGGCGTAATTCTCTATCAAATAATGGGCATCGCCATACGGAATACCGTCTAAGTCCTCAACGGTCGGCGGCTTCAGTCGGCTGTCTTTATAAATCACCAAAGCCTCCTCGCAAGCCCGCTTGTGTTTAACAAATTCTTCTATTACCAATGCCTCTTTTTCTTCCTCCTCTTCCTCCATTTCTTCGGCATCCTCTTTAGCGGCTTTTTGCTTCCATTCCTTCTCTTCTTTTAAGAGTTGCTTGTGATATAATTTCAGATAATAAAACAAGGACGGGGTAAGGTAATTCACGGTAACAATATTTAATAAATACCCCGTGCCGAACGCCACGAAACCTCCCCACCAATGGTAAATAAAACCAAGAATCATCCCTGTAAAAAAGATTAAATAAGGAACCACCTGGAATAAAATAAACCAGCCCCCCTGCAGATTGGCTTGCGCCGCGATGACACTCTCTTTGTATTTATCATCCCGCCGATCCGGTGCCGCCATCGCAATCCTTACCAACCAGTTGCCGGTATCTATCAAACCTTTGCTGAAGGGGCGGGTAAGGGCATAAATTACTGCCAACCCAAGGGCAATTATTAAAAGCATAAAGTATTATCTTGGTTTATTATTGGATGATTGTATCGTGCATTAATCTCTGCAAAACTACAAAAAGGATGGCTATCAGAAATCAGATTCTTGCACCGAAATTTGGATATGTCCTTCCAATTTCTTTATTTTGCCTTTCCAAAACATTAAATCAAGTAATAATAACCAAAATTAAATCTATGAAAACAGTAAAGAAAATCTTTGTAGGAATCGTCGTATTCCTCGTTGTGTTAGTCATCGTGTCCTTCTTCCTCCCCTCGAAGGTACATGTAGAACGCTCCATCGTGATGAATGTCGAGCCAGAGGTCGCCTTCAATCAGGTCAACAACCTCAAGAACTGGGAACAATGGTCGCCATGGGATAAATTAGACCCTACCATGGGCAAGAAGTATGAAGGTCCGGAAGCAGGCGCCAATGCCAAATTCTCTTGGGATTCCAAGAACCGAAACGTGATGAAAGGAAGTATGCTCATCAAAGATTCCAAGCCGAACGAATCCATCGGTATCGAATTAACAATGTCAGACATGGACCAGGCTTCGATGGCGAACTTTAAATTTGAAAAAGCCGACAAAGGCACCAAGGTAACATGGAACATGGACATGGATATGGGCATGAACCCTGCTCATAAATATGCCGGCTTGTTCATGGATAAACTGATCGGACCGGACTTTGAAAAGGGATTAAAAGACCTTAAAGAAATCGCCGAGAAACTGCCGCCACCCTCGCATTTCCCCGATGATTATATGAAGGTAATTACCACCACCGTGCCGCAACAAAGCCTCTTGATGGTGCATCTGAAATGCCACGGCAACGAAATCTCCAAAAACCTCGGCGAAGCCTACGGCAAGATCGGGGCGTATGCCGGCAAGAACAAAGCAAACATGGCGAATGCCCCGATGGCGATTTATCAGCACTGGGAAAACGATAATTATGAATTCGATGCCGCCTGCGCCTTCGATAAAAAGCTGCCAACTTCAGGCGATGTGAAGGCAGGAGAAATAAAAGCCGGCAACGTGGTGATGACAAATTATTATGGCTCGTACGATAAAATCGGGAAGGCGCATGAGGTGATTAAAGAATACCTGAAAGCGAATAATAAGAAAACTCGTGGCGATAGCTGGGAAGTCTATGCCAACGACCCGATGTCGGAAAAGGATACCATGAAATGGCACACCCAGATTTATTATCCGGTAGATTAATTCAGGATTACAAATCCTGAACAGCATAGCAGGAATACCTATACTATAGGAGTAAAACTTCCCTCCGTTCCAGAAATCATCGGGACGGGGGGATTTTTCTTGGGAGGAGGTTTGGATTTTATTCTCTTATCCCAAAAAAATTTGTTTTTATAAGAAATTAAGGATTGACCATCCCCAAAAAACCTGTCCCGCCTTCCAAATTTCCTGACCCGAACCTGATTTTCTCTCCAGAGCAAAAGAATTTCGGGTCAGGAAATTTGGGTTTCGGGTCAGGAAATATCAGGTTCGGGTCACAAAATATCGGTTTCGGGTCACAAAATATCAGGTTTGGGTCAGGAAATTTGCATCCCTTTTCATCATCCCCAAAAAAATTATTCCCTCTCGCCCCACCCTTTTCATTTTTCATCCGTAATAAAGATTGAACTAACGAACCTAACCCTCCGCGTGCTCTTCCATAATAAAGATAAGTTTGATGAAAACGACTTTGACAGCGTTATTACTGCCTGTATCGCCAAAAATAAGCGAGCGGAACGGGTATTGCTCAAGCAATTTTTCGGCTTCGCGAAGAGTATTTGCCAACGGTATGCCGCTAATCACGAAGAAGTGGAGGAAATGATGAACGACGGCTTCTTAAAGATGTTTACCAACCTGGAAAGGTACGACGATACCTACCCTTTTAAGGCGTGGTTGCGGACTATTATGGTGAATACGGCGATTGATTATTATCGGAAGAACAGAAAATATCACTTGGAAACGGATATTGAGAATATGGACTTCGTTTTGCCGGACGAGGATGTGATTAGCAAGATCTCGGCAAAGGAAATACTGAAGATGGTGCAGAGCCTGTCGCCGAGCTACCGGATTGTGTTCACCTTGTATGTGATTGAGGGCTATAACCATCGGGAAATAGCCGATTTATTGGGCATTAAGGAGGGGACTTCCAAGTCGAACCTTCAGGATGCTCGGAAAAAGTTGCAATTAATGATCAAAGATAACTATCCGCATCTATATTTGGCTTATTCTTTAAAAACATCTAAGATAAATGAGAACTGAAGACTTTGACGAAGCCGTAAGGCAGAAGATAGAGAGTGTGAATCCGCTCTTTGAGGAGGGGGAAATAGACAAGGTGCATAACTTTGTCTTGAAAAACCGCAGCAATTCGAGCATCAGGAGGATGGCGTATATATTTTCTGCCTTTGCGGCGGCAGGAATTATCGGGGGCTTGATCTTTTGGAATGTGATTCAGATGAATGACCATAAGAAATTGATGGAAACGATCACTGATTTGCAGAAAAGCATCGCCCAAAAAGAGGCTTCCCCAAAGGTTTCAGGGAATGAGGCTGCGTTTCGGAATGAATCTTCCAATATCCCAAATGAAACTCCTGTTATTCGGAATGAAAATCCTAATATCCCGAATAAAACTGCCCCTATAATAAGGAATGATAACAGCCTTTTGCCGATAACGGGGGGTAATTCTGCTATCATCCCGAAAGATCAAACCAATACCCTCGCGGCGGCGGCTACCAAGGAATTGATTCAGGAGAAAATTATCCCTGCCCAAGATATTCCCCTTACAACGGAAACGGTTATCCCTGATGAATCGCCTAAAAACGATGGCAAAGAACCTGAAATAGTAACCAATAATCCCACTATTACCGAGATGCCGGTGGCGGAGGAAAGCATCTCTCCTACTAATGATGCGATTGTTCCCGCACCTCCTAAAGACCCAGGTATTAATGATATGAAACAGCCTGAATCGAAGCCTTCGTTGTTGAAATCCATCAGTTTCCGAGCTGGGATAGGGGCAGAGAAAGCCAATTCCCAATTGGGTTTGAATGCTATTGGAACGATTTGCCTCGGAAGTAGATGGAGCGTGAATGCGGGCATCAAATATTTGACGGTTAACAACGGGACTTACACCACTACCACCGAATATGCGGCGAAAAAAGGAAAGGAATTCGATGATGATGATGACGATGATGGCGATCGCCTTGCGGATCAGCATGGGCATGATCATGAACACACGAGCCACGGGTATAGTTACTCCGAAATTTCCAATATTCAGGTTAGCAGTTACGTCATTCAGCTTCCTGTTTCCGTGGCTTACCGCATTCCTGTGGGGCATTCGTTTGCTTTGCGCATTGCCTTGGGTAGCGACGTGGATATTTACTCGAAACAGAATGTGAATTACACGATTTCGCAGGCTGCGGCGAGCGATATTAACAGGACGGTTACGAAAAATGCGACTCCCGCGACCTTCAACAACATCGTTTCTTCGGTAGGCATTGAGAAGCGGTGGAAATTCCTTTACTTCGGGTTGGATCCATTTATCAGTCCGCAGCTTTCGACAGTTAATTATAAAAAAGAAAGTGTTTATTATGGTATTCATTTGTCCACCGGGGTTGTTTTCGGTGGGAAATAAAGATATGTTTGTGTTCATTGTTTAATAAGTAGAAAGGTTTGTGGGGGAATGTGGTTTAGTTCTCTTGCATCCTCATCCAAATCCACTCCGGGAGAGAGGAAATTGTTCAGCTTCTTTCTTCGGAGCCGGATTGGGAATGAATCGGTTTCTCTAATTTTTTCTGAATCATTGTTTAATAACAGGTGGGAATCTCATTGTCTTTTTCGGAGGGTGGGGGTTTTTATCCGATGTGTTTCCTTTTTTACGCTGTACAAAGTCACTTATCTCAGTATCGAAGGCATTCACATTAGTACAGAACCCATTCACCACACTACAGAACCCATTCACCACAGTACAGAATCCATTCACCATAGTACAGAACCCATTCACCTTACTACAGAACCCATTCACCATAGTACAGAACCCATTCACCACAGTACGGAACCCATTTACCTTACTACGGAATGCATTTACCTAACTACGGAATGCGTTTACCACGGTTTTTTGTTAAATTAGTGTTAAAATTTTAACATTTAGGGGTGTAGGTTTTGGGAAAGGGAGGGATGGGTGGGCTTTGGAGGAGGGATTTTTATTGGGGAGGATTTGTAGTTTTGGCGGGATGAATTTAGAATAGCTTAAACTTTCATTAACTATAATTGTCTTAATCCACAAAGAAGACCGATAATATGAATACCTTTAGACTAAAGCTCTTTACAATAATTTTGATAGTATATTCTTTCCTGCCATCTATCAGTTTCTCACAAGTGGATGATACCTCCAAAGTTCATATTAAAGGATATTATATCTCTGGCGGGGTTAATACTATCTCCTTTTATAATAATGCTTATTTTGATTATCTCACTACTCCAACTCCTGTTAATCCGAATGGTAATTATGGTATTGCAAACATCGTAGATACTTTTCCACATACCTATAATCATACCACATCAAAGATTGTTCCTTCCATAAGTTTAGGGTTTACATTTTATTCCGACGCACACAAAAATATTAATCATATTATTGAAGCAAGCTTTATGCAGTTCTCCGGAAACTATTCTGCTGCATCAAATTTCAATTCAAGTTGGGGAGATGATGGTGGAGATCATATAGAAACTACAACAGATACTTTCAAATATAAATTTATTCATACTGCATTTTCGATAGGATATAAGCTGCAACCAACTTATAAATCGTTCTTTTTTTCATTAGGAATAAATTGTACTTTTACTCTGATTAATGTTGCTATACAAAAAAATAAATATATCAATGGATACCGTGACTATCCATACGGTCCGCCACCAATAATAAAACATCCCTATGCTTATTCAAACATTATAAACTCAACGCAGAATATTTACTTTATCAATGCACCATTTCAATTTGGAGGAGGGGCTATCATTAAATGGAAATGTATTGAACTAAAGCCAGCTTTTTATTTCTCTCCATGTTTCATGAAAGGATTCGATATATATACCGTTTCATTAGGAATAATGTATTTAAAACATTAACCGTTTTTCATCATCCTTTTATGATTGCTCCGCTTTTGCGGGCAACAATAAAAGGGGGATGAGGATTCAAATAAAACGAAGTATCTTTGGTGGTCTCCTTGTAATGTTGTATTTTTGCAGCCTTAATAAATAAATATAATTACTAATGTTAGAATCAGGTATCGAAAAAGGGGTCGGAACACGACCCAATGAATTTGTGAAATTCAAAGTTAAAGACATTTCCTTAGCCGAATGGGGTAGGAAAGAAATCCATCTTGCAGAGGCTGAAATGCCTGGATTAATGGCACTCCGCAAAGAATTCGGAGCATCGAAACCATTGAAAGGGGCGAGGATAGCGGGCTGTCTGCACATGACGATTCAGACGGCTGTCTTGATTGAGACGCTTGCTGAACTGGGTGCCGAGGTGACTTGGTCGTCGTGTAATATCTTCTCTACGCAGGATCATGCTGCGGCTGCGATTGCTGCTGCGGGGATCTCGGTTTATGCGTGGAAAGGGATGAATGAGGTGGAGTTTGATTGGTGTATTGAGCAGACTTTGTGGTTTGGCGAGGAGGGTAAGGCGTTGAATATGATTTTGGATGATGGTGGCGATTTGACGAACATGGTCTTGGATCGTTATCCTGAATTGGTTGCTGCAATAAGAGGCATTTCGGAGGAAACGACTACCGGCGTGCATCGTTTGTATGAACGTATGGCTAAAGGGACTTTGGCTCTGCCGTGTATCAATGTTAATGACTCCGTAACGAAGTCGAAGTTTGATAACAAGTATGGTTGTCGCGAGTCTTTGGTGGATGCTATTCGTCGTGCTACTGATATTATGATGGCAGGGAAAGTGGCTGTGGTAGCAGGTTTCGGTGATGTGGGCAAAGGTTCTGCAGAGTCATTGAGTAACTCTGGCGTTCGTGTTATCGTTACCGAGATTGATCCTATCTGTGCTTTGCAAGCTGCGATGAGCGGTTATGAAGTGAAGAAGATGGATGATGCTGTGAAGGAAGCTGATATTATCGTGACTGCTACGGGTAACAAGAACATCATTGTTGATCGTCATTTCAAGAGCATGAAAGATAAGGCTATTGTTTGTAATATCGGGCACTTCGATAATGAAATTGACATGGCTTGGTTGAATAATAACTATGGCAAAACGAAGAACACCGTGAAGCCTCAAGTGGATCTTTATACGATTGATGGTCGCGAGATAATTGTTCTTGCGGAAGGTCGTTTGGTGAACCTTGGATGTGCTACCGGGCATCCTTCTTTTGTGATGTCAAACTCCTTTACCAATCAGACTTTGGCGCAATTAGAGCTTTGGATGAATCATAAGAATTACAAGAACGAAGTTTATACCCTTCCAAAGCAATTAGATGAGAAGGTAGCGAGTCTTCATCTTGAGAAGATTGGTGTTGTTCTGGATACTTTAACGAAGGAACAAGCCGATTATATCGGGGTAACTGTTGAGGGACCTTTCAAGCCGGATTATTATCGCTACTAAGAATTGGAATTATATCAAAAAAGAAAGCCCTCCAAGTATTACTTCGGAGGGCTTTCTTATTACCTTCAGGTTTTGGTTAATTCTTTTTCCTTCCTTTCATAAGAGGGTCAGGATTTGCCAGCTTAAAGTTGATAGGCAGGTTAAATTGTACGGCAACCGGCTTACCATTTTGTCTTCCCGGGGTCCAAGATGGCATAGCTTGCACAACTCTTAGGGCTTCTGCATCGCAAGTGCCACCAAGTCCGCGGATAATCTTGGCACGCGTTACTTTTCCATCGGCTTCTACGACGAAAGAGATGAAGACTTTGCCTTCAATTCCCTTTTCTTGTGCATCTTTTGGATACTTCAGGGTGGTTGCCAGATAGTTTTGCAGAGCTTCTTGTCCGCCTGGGAAGGTAGGCATCTGTTCTACATAAGTCATTGGTTCTTTTGGCGTAGATACTGCCTCTGGCGGGGCATCTGATTTAGGAGTTGTTTGACTCCATGCTGTTCCTGATATTAAAAGGAGCAGGATTACTACATTGATTACATTTTTCATACTATATATTATTTGATTCAGACTGCAAACGTAGGAAATTGGCTGATATTATTAATGATAGAAGTGATTTACATTATTAGGATCCGGATTTGGTGCATGATTTATCCGTTGTTCTGCGGTGGGCAGCACAAAATTGATGGTTAATTCGGTATAAGATGATACATTTACGCCATTCCGTTTGGCAGGCACCCAATTTGGCATGGAAGATACGACGCGTTTTGCTTCTGTTTCGCAACCTCCTCCAATGCCTTTCATAACTTGGAAACCATCTAAACTGCAATCGGCATGGACTACGAAACGAACCGTTACTTTTCCTTGAATCTTTGAAGATAATGCGATGGGAGGATAGCGTAAATTATAATTCAGGAAGTCTTTCCGAGCTTCGTCTCCACCTGCGTACTTGGCTCGTTCCGAGACCTTTTCATAAATTGAATCTTTCGCGGCAATTACTGTGGTTTTCGGGGTATTATCTTCAAGCAATCGGAAGGAAATGGGGAGGTTAAACCGAACGGCTATGGTTTTTCCGTTTTGTTTTCCGGGATTCCAGCGGGGCATTGCATTGATTACTCGCAAAGCCTCGTCATCGCATCCGCCACCGATGCCTCGCAACACGTTTGCTTCAGTTATTTTGCCATCTCCTTCAACGATGAAGGTGATAAATACTTTTCCTTGGATATTGTCTTTCTTAGCTGCTTCGGGATACTTCAGATTTTGGCGAAGATATTGTTTCATTGCCTCTTCTCCTCCAATGAATGCGGGCATTTGTTCGACATATGTATAAACATCGGAACGCTTTGTGGGAGCGGGTTTGGGACTTGCGGCAGAATCTGATTGTGCCACGGCAATTCCATTACTTATCAATAGAATGACTATTACTTTCCACATACTTTTCATCGTTTAAGAATTAGAAGGTGGCAAACTTACGAAATTTTCTTGAATGATTCATCCAAACAATTCACCTTTTTGCTCTCCTTCTTTAATCGTAGTTTTACATCCTTAGAAATTTATACCAAACACCACAGATGGAATACGAAAGCATTATCACCGAGGCAGAGGAAATGATCGTTTCCTATCATTTTATAATAGAATTACTCCATTCATCGGAGCCTTTGAATGAGGTCGTGAAGGTTAGCAACGAATTTGTTCTTAAAGAATTGGAGGGGATGAAGAAAGAGGTCGAAATTACATTGAGTGATGCCAAGAAACGACAAAAAAAGGACTGGGAAGCCCAGGAAGCGAAGCATAAGCTGTACTATAATGTCGTATGTCCGCATTGTGGGACTAAAGCCCAGTTGAAGCCGGAGCAAGAGGTGAAGCAGCCGGATTATTTAATGTACTTTCTCTTCCAATGCCGTAAGTGTAAGAAGGACTTCATGCCGGATAAGCCCAATAACGACGGGGATTTGATGGTATGGTACAAGAATTTGATCGAGGACATCGAGAATCCCTATAAAGTCATTATAAGAAACGGTCAGATTAAAGAGTATAAGGACAGCGAGGTGAAGAATTTCAAAAGGCTTCAGGCTGATTTAGTAAAAAAAGTGAACCATTCCAATCATCTTCACATGGAGGTGCAGGATGCTACCGTGGCGTTGATGAATATGATACAGGATGCAAACAAATGGTGTGTGATTGTGATCAAAGAATTGAAGGATGGTACCAATATATACGGGCTTATTCCTAAGAAGTTTTCGTTCGACTTTGGGAATGTGATAGAAACGGAACAAGTGCTGATCGGGCTGATCGAAACGGTGAAGAAGAGGATTCAAAATCCAGCCGAAATGCCTCTGAAAGATGGGACTTCAGCCGAAACAATGGAAGAAGAAATCCAGAAGATTCAGGAATTGCTGCAAGAACGGATGGGGAACAGAGAGAAATTCTTGCTTCGGGAGGAGGAGATAATGAAACTGAACTGGAACGAAGACATTGCCTGCCAATGTATGAAGTGTAAAACCGAATTTACATCCAAACCCTGCGGGGAAGGAAGTAATGAGGAAGGATTCTTATTCTTTATGTTCGAATGTCCTGAATGTAAGGACCGGTTTGCTGACCAAATACCTAATAACCCGGTGGATCATAAAAATTTCCATCAACATATATTAGAAACCAAATTCGGAACGGAAGAACTGGCACAGAAGAACTATGAAATAATGGGGACTACGCCTGAAAGAGTGTTGGAAGGGCGCGAACAATTAAAAGTATTGCAGCAAAAAGCGAATGATTTCAACAAATTCAAGGAAGAAGTCACCGAATCTATTGCCATTCACGACCGATGGCTGGCGGAGAAGATAGAATTCCTGAAACATTAGAATTCTTGCGTAATTCAGTCCTGACAGGGACTTGTGTTATTTCACTTGTTCCTTTATTACCAAAAGCCCGTCCCTGCGGGTTTTTATACAATTTATAATAGGGTAATTATGAAAGAGGTCTAATATATTATAGGCATTAATAACAGGCACGATTCCTTGTGTTTCGGATTATTCTGTATCTTTGCCGCGTAGAAAATTTAATAGATAGAAGCTATGAAAGGAATAATATTGGCGGGAGGTTCGGGCACTCGGTTGCATCCCCTGACCTTAGCGGTGAGCAAACAATTGATGCCGGTGTACGACAAACCGATGATCTATTATCCACTATCGGTATTGATGATGGCAGGCATACATGAGATACTAATTATTTCAACACCGGAGGACCTGCCTAAGTTCCGCAAATTGCTTGGCGAAGGTGATGAAATAGGTTGTAAATTCAGTTACGAAGAACAACAGATACCGAACGGACTTGCACAAGCATTCGTGATTGGCGAACAGTTTATCGGGAAGGATAAAGTGGCATTGATACTGGGGGATAATATCTTCTACGGCAGTGGTATGCAGCCTTTGTTGCGTAGTATTAACAACCCCGATGGCGGTGTGATATTCGCGTATCATGTTTCAGATCCGGAGCGGTACGGGGTGGTTGAATTCGATAAGGAACACAAGGTGGTATCCATCGAAGAGAAGCCACAGGAACCGAAATCAAACTACGCGATACCGGGCTTGTACTTCTACGATAATTCTGTCATTCAAATAGCGAAAGATTTAAAGCCAAGCCCACGCGGTGAATACGAAATTACCGATGTTAATAAAGAATATCTCAAGCTCCACAAGCTAAAGGTCGCGATATTAGACAGAGGCACGGCGTGGTTAGACACAGGGACGTTTGCTTCATTGATGCAGGCGAGCCAATACGTTCAAGTAATCGAAGAAAGACAAGGGTTGAAGATCGGTTGTATTGAAGAGGTCGCATTCAGAATGGGATACATCACCAAAGAGCAACTGATAGCGATTGCGCAACCATTATTAAAGAGCGGCTATGGCAAATACCTGCTCGATTTAGCTAAAGATAACTAAAGTATATGAAGAAAATATTAGTAACAGGCGGTGCAGGCTTTATAGGCAGTGCATTAGTCGAAGGGCTTGCTGTGGAAAAGGAGAATAAGATTGTGATTATTGATAATTATTCAACAGGTTCCGTTGCGAAGATACCGAAATCCGTCCATCGTAATATCAAAAGCATCAAGGCTGATGTGAATGATTTCAGAGAGATGGAAGGAATCTTTTATTCAAACAACTTCGACTACGTTTTTCACTATGCCGCGATGGTCGGTGTGAAGCGAACGCTTGCAAATCCTGTCGGTGTGCTGAATGATATTGATGGCATCAAAAATATACTCTCTTTATCGAAGAATACAGGTGTGCAACGCGTCTTTTATTCCTCCTCATCGGAGGTTTATGGTGAGCCGGTCGAGTATCCACAGAACGAACATACTACGCCGTTAAACTCCCGCCTCCCGTATGCAATCGTAAAGAATGTGGGTGAAGCATTCTTCAAATCTTATCATAAGGAATACGGCTTGGATTACACTATTTTCCGCCTCTTTAATACCTACGGACCCAAGCAGAGTGTGGATTTCGTGATGTCGCGCTTCATTGCCGCTGCGATGAATAATAAAGACATTACGATATACGGCGAAGGCAACCAAACTCGTACCTTTTGCTATGTGCATGACAATATCGCCGCCATGATGAGTGCCTTTTATAATGATAAGATAGTGAACGATGTCGCCAATATCGGTAACGACGAAGAAACTACCATCCTCGACCTCGCGAAGATCATCATTCGGCTCACTAATTCATCCTCAAAGATCATTCATCTACCCGCTCTGGAAGAAGGTGATATGACGCGCCGCCGTCCTGATATTACGAAGATGAAATCGTTGTTGGAACACGACCTGACTCCTTTAGAAACGGGCATTCGAGATACGATTACCCACCAGCAATTCTTATAAATTACCCAGCATCACTTTACTATTCATCGTCGTATTGTTGCACCGCAATGGCGGATGCAATCATACCACGATGATAGTATTAATGACAGAATAAAACCTGATGATGGTTAAGTTATTCATCCCAAAGAGCAAACAGGGATTAGAAATTCGGACGGAGGCAATGCTTCTGGAAGGTTTTTCAATGGAGAATGGTTCCATTACTATGGTATAAAAAGTAAAAACCATGGTTATGGCGACAATAACTTATGTTATAGCAACAATAACTTATGTTATAGCAACAATAACTTATGTTATAACAACAAAAACTTATGTTATAGCAACAATAACTTATGTTATAACAACAATAACTTATGTTATGGCGACAATAACTTATGTTATAACAACAATAACTTATGTTATAGCAACAATAACTTATGTTATAGCAACAATAACTTATGTTTTAGTAGCCATAACGTATGTTTTGGCTTTATTGGGATTCCTTACAGCCCGATTTCACCTTACCAAACAGATAGTAACGTAATAAAATAATAATAAAATGAGTCTATTAAGAATGGTATTAGTAAAAATCACCGTTTTCACGGCTATGAAAAAAAGGAATTGGTTTTGAAACAGTATATGAATGTCTGTGTTGCCGCAAAATCTGCCTGTGAATGGCTATATCTCTCGTATCATCAGCCTTTCGGCGAATGAAATAAGGATTTCTTTGCGTGTATCAGGCAGGGCAATAGCTGCCATCGCCTGCATCGCTATTTGATAATAATTTTGCATCGCTTCCAAGGCATAATCCTTCACTCCCAACCGGTTGTATAAGGCTGTAATGGCAGCGACTTTATCCTGCGGAACAAGGGTTTTATTTGCCAAGGTTTCGGTTAATATTGTAGCGTCGTCCCCTTGTGCAAGTTCCATCGCTTTTAACAACAGATACGTCTTTTTATTAGCTATAATATCGCCGCCGACCTGCTTCCCGAACTTATTAGCATCGCCATAAACATCGAGAATATCATCCTGCAACTGGAACGCAATCCCCAGGTTCTTTCCGAAGCTATATAAGTGGTCGGCATCCACTGAATTACCCCCTGCTATCACTGCCCCGATCTGCATACTGCCTGCCAAAAGAACGGCAGTCTTCATCGAAATCATTTGAATATAATCCTGTATAGAAACCTGTTGTTGCGTCTCATAATTAATATCTGATTGCTGCCCCTCGCATACCATCATGGCAGTGTCATTGAATATCGTAAGCACGTCTTTTATCACTTCATTATCCACTTGCATCATCAAGCGATATGCCTCTATCAACATAGCGTCGCCAGAGAGTATCGCGACGTTTGCATCCCATTTATTATGCACGGTCGGCATGGAACGGCGAAGGGGCGCATTGTCCATAATGTCATCATGCAACAACGTGAAATTATGAAACACTTCGATGCCCAAAGCAGGGTTTATCGCCTTCGTAATATCACCATCAAAGAGGTCGCATGACATTAACAAAAGCACGGGACGCATTCGCTTGCCCCCGAGGGATAATGTATAGCTGATAGGTTCATACAGTTCCTTCGGTTCACGATTGAACGAGAGGGCGGATAAGGCTGTATTCAGGGCATGTTGAAGGTCTTTGATGGAGTGCATATCCGTAGCCTTATCGGGGAATAAAGAAGAAGTTCAAGGACTTATGTTTGGATGGATTATATACCTCCAATTGCCGATGGATTAATACTTTTATTTCATACTCAAAGCTCTCAATAAGGGCTAAACACTTGGTCCGGTGGTCGTTCTCCCATAATTCGCAATAGATAACAGGGCGATGCTTACGGATGGTATCTTTTGCTCCCTCGAATACCCAGTATTCGTAGTTTTCAGCATCAATCTTTATGGCGGTAATACGTTTGGATGTCTGTGTAATCTCGGCAAGGTTATCTATGCAATGTATCGGGACTTTATATCTCTCTCCATCGTTATATTTCTCTATCGAAGGGTCTATCACATGGCTTAATCCCTGCATCCTGACATTATCCAAGAGCGGCATCACCATCTCTATCTCGCCTTCCGTATCACCCAGCGCATATTCAAAGATGGACACATTCTTTAAAGCAAAGAATTTCACCACCCTCTTCAAGCTCGCGATGTTTTCAGGCACTGGCTCGTAGGCGTATATCTCTGCATCAGGAATATGTTGTGCGAAATGCACCGTCATAATACCTATGTTGGCACCAATATCTAATACTATTCCTCCATCAGGAATGAGTTTTAGGAAGTAGATAAAGTCGCCCTCGTGTTTATCCCAATGCAAGGTATGAACCTTAAACCACGAGAAGATGACAAGGTAGTTATCGAAACCTAACAGCCCCTGCAGTATTCGTTTAATGAATGCTTTCATTTGATACGGGTACGCGAAGCTTTGTAAGACACGATCACCTCGAAAGTCATAAAGAAAAAGTAAAGTATCAGGAATGTAATGATGAATGGAGCAGCTTCCGCCCTGTTGATTAAAGCATACGCGATGATGATCATCATGTACCCAAACAGTTTGATGCCTGTCGCCGCCATGTAATATCTGAAAAAGAGTTTGGGATCGCCTTTGCAGGATTTCACCAAGCCATAATGAAACGCGAACGTGGTGATCACAAAGAAAATCAATATAGACCAAAACACGGGATGGAAATATTCGCGGAGATAATTCATCCCCAACAAGTAACCCGATACCGCCAATACTGCCGAAAACAGCAACAAGGCTTTGATAAATGATGACAATTCTTTGAGCATGACAGCCTTATTTTTTAAGAAGATCTTTAATAGAAATGTAGATAGCCAACGCAACCGAGAGCAGGCTAAACAAGATGGTGAAGATAGGGAATTTAATTCCTATAGCAGCATCCAAGCGAATACCACCATAAGTCCCGAGACCTATAATAACAGCCATCTGAATGCCCATACCCGAATATCGGGCATAAGGATTAAGCGGTTTTTTCTTTGACAGCGCCGTTCGTTGCTTTGTGATCAACAGACTTGATGTCCTTAATAACAGGTCCCATATTGCATGACCCTGTGAAGCTGGCACCACTCTCGACCACTAATTTACTGGAAAGAATATCTCCTGTTATTCTCGCAGAAGACTTCAGGAATAACATATCGGAGACATTGGTTTTGCCTTTTACCGTTCCTGAAATGTCGGCGTTTTGGCAATTAATATCACCTTCGATAATCCCTGTAGAACCTACAACGACCTTAGCCTTCGAAGTTACTGTGCCTATTACGGTGCCATCAATCCTGATGTCCCCGTTCGATTTTACATCGCCCTCAATGGTAGTTCCTGCACCAATCAGGTTAATGGATGACGACGCCACTTCATTGGTTTTTGTCGCTTCCGGTTTGTTTTTGTCAAACATAATGTGTAGTATTTGTAAATGTTATAAAATTATTCAGAGCGCAAATATATTAAATTCGGAATAAAAAAATCCGCTGCAAAGGAATTTTATGGGAATGGAAGTTCTGCTCTTCGTTTAATGCCATATTATTACCAAGCCAAAAATCTCCCCGTTATATTTGACTTCTTTCATAATTGTCGTATTATAATTTGGGTTATACCCCTAACTGATTTGGTTTGACCCCAAACCGATTTGGTTTGACCCCAAACCGATTTGGTTTGACCCCAAACTGATTTGGTTTGACCCCAAACTGATTTGGTTTGACCCCAAACTGATTTGGTTACGGCAGAATCTTAATTCCTGATGCCTTTGTGAGTTTATTTTACTTTAAGATAATTGGCAGTGAAGAAAGTCATGTATTTCGACAAGTCTTTATCGCCATAAAACAGTTTATAATTCGGCGCATCAATCATAAACTGGCTCATCTGAATCGTTTTATAGGCTCCAAACACCTCCTCGTTTTTGAAGATGCCGTTATAGAAATCCATCCCTTTGTCGTTATCGCCAAACTCTTTGACGACAATAATTTGGGAATTGACATCCAGCATAAAATTGCTCACATCGAAGGTGGTAGTGCTGTAATATTTCGATAAATAATCCTGTACCTTCGATTTCATTTGGATAGGATCTATCGCCCTATTGGGATAAGACACGACATAATAATGGGCAGAATCGGGATTGAAAATGTATGGCACAGGGTTGTTGTTCTTCGTCGTATCCGAGCCTCCATTGGTGCCGGTCCCTTTGATCTTCGCTATGTAATCCAAGATTAATTTGGCTTGCACACTCACCGAATCTTTCGGGTAATCCTGAATAATGTTCTTCAGCGTGGTTTCAAACACATTCAAATCCTTCGTCTTCCCGATGGAAAGAGTCCGAAGATAGTCGAACTTGGGCTTCAGGACATTACCAGGAAACAAAGAATCGGAACTGGTCTTTCGTTCTATCACGCTTCGATATTGTCCCTTCAGGTAGGCATCATAAGTATCTTCGTAATAGGCATTGAGCTTCTTTTCGGAGTTCTGGGTTTCCTCTTGAGCATTCGGATTTTTTATCAATCTCGCGAACTCGCTATCGGGATATTTAGAAAGTATCAGATTCTTGTAATACTCGGCTCGCTCCTGGTTCTTAATGGTCAGATTAATGCGATAGCAATTGTAATAAGTAGGCACCAGGAACTTGTTTTCAGGGAAGCGTTTGGTCAGCGTCTCGAAAGTTTTGATGGCTTCGCCATAGTCGTTAAACTGTTCTTTATAAATCAAGCCGATGGTGTAATAAGCCTCGATGATACGCCCATTCGATGCTTCGATAGCTTTATCGCCAACCGGAATATTCTTTAAATATTTTGCCCGCATGGCGGTAGCGGTCTTGGCAGTATCTTTACCGCTGGTAGTATCTTTATCTCCTGCATCCACAGTTTCCAAATCGTCATTACCGCCAGCAGCGGAAGTGGATTTACCGCTTCTTCTCCAGTCGTCTTCGTTCTTTCGAGTGCCCCATTTCTTTAAAAATTCTGTGTATCCGAAACTCACCGTAGCAGGATTATAAAAATACCAATCGCCCTTGACATCCTTGTTCTGATCTTTGTTAGAATTATTTTGATTGCTCAAAGTGGTGTTGGAGAACTTGTCTTTTTCCTCCCGTTCCTTCTTCTTGGCGGCTTCCTTGTCATCTTTTTCTTTTTGGATGATGCCATCAATCATCTTATTCCGTTCAGCTTCCGGCATACTGGCGACGAGTTGGAGGCTGTCTTCGTAGGCAATTATATTTAAGTTCTTGATGAGTTTGGTGAGGGTATTCCGTTTGTTTAAGATGAGGGGATAATCGGGATGATCTTTGGCGAGGCAGGTGATACAACTGTCATAGTACATCTGCGCAGGCTTATATTCCGGTCGGTCGAAATGAATCTTCCCCAACTCAAGATATGATAGTGCCTTCTGATTGGTATTCTTCTGGCTCGATTCGATGGATTTATGCAAATATTCGACAGCTCCCTTGGTATTCCCTTCTTTTAATTCTATCCCTGCGAGAGCGTAATATATCTGATCCAAATAATCCGAGTTCTTGATGTCTTTCGCCATCTTCTTGAGCTTCCGTTTTATCTTCTCAGAGTTAGGCGAGTTGGCTTGTGAAACCACTGCGCTGTTTATTTCGGCATTAAACGAAATCTCATAAGAAGCATTCATGTGGGTTACTTTATCATACATCTCTCCAGCCCTCACATTGTCCCCCTGCTTTTGATAGACCTGTGCAAGGATGAAAGTATATCTCGCCCTTTGGTCGCGTTTCTTGGCGAAGATGGCGGCTTTGGTTAATTCCTGGATAGCCTTGTCGTAGTCCTTGGTCATCAGATAATAATTGGCGCAAGCGGCGGCAAACTCTCCCTTCAATCGCTTCGGGAAATTGGGATCATTCTTTAAGAAATCAATCATATTATCGCTCTCCGACACATACGCCATCTCTTCATAAACCTTAAGCATCAGCAAGAAGGCATCATACCGTATTTCATCCTTACCATACCGCCCACCGATGAATTGGCAAGTCTCGAGAGCATTAAAATATTCCCGCTTCATAAACCTGCACTTGGCGACAAGCAGCCAATTCTTCGGGATCCACTTATTGTGTTCGTGGTAAGCGTGTCCGCTTTTATCCCTTATGTACATGGTCTGTCGCTGAATGACTAACGACACCCGCTTGATGGCATCATCCATTTGGGGATAGATGGATTTCGCTTTGTTGGCGTCGCCATACTGATACACTGAAAGGATTCTGTCATACTTATCTTCATGCGCCTTGGCGAGTTGAGCAACGCCGTCATCGTATTTGTTTTCCGCATTCCAATACCCGTTATAATGTGCCAGAATGCCGTGATAGGTACGGCTGACGAGGTTATTTTTCTTTACCGAACAGCCGGTGATGACAATCCCTATTAATAGGAGCGCAACAATCTGCTTACTATATCTTATTACTTTGTTCAATATCTTTGTCTTCTAAAGGAGTATCTAAACTCTAATGGCGCAAATTTATTTTATTTTGGGAAAAGAAAAAGGGGGAAGGGCAAAAAGGTGGAGGAAGAAGGCAGTGGAACAGAGTAGTTCGTCATAAAATTCCCAGAACTAATTCCTCAACTTGCTCTGGTTCTCTTTTTTTCTAAAGAACCGCCTCTTTTCTCGTGTAGGATTGCCAGGACGATTACGGATTGTTCCTTTACCACATAGATGATTTTGAAGGGGAACCGCTTTATTAATTGTACCCTGACGGTCTTATACCGTATCTCATTCGCTTTTGGGTTTCGGGACAGAAACCTTAGCCCCGCGTCCACCTGTAATAAGAAGTCGAACCCCAAGCCTTTCCTTTTTTCTTCGTACCATAGAAATGAGCCTGACAAGTCCGCCTCTGCCTCTGGGGATACGATTAAATCATAAACCATGCTTGGCAGTTATTCTTTTATAAACATCATCCCAGGGGGTGCCGACATCGGGGTTTTTGTGGTAGGCATCTAACCGGTCGTCTATAATCTTTTTTTCTTCTTCGGTAAGTTCCATCGCTTCGGCTTGTGAGGCGATAGTATCCCAAATATCTTCTACCAATTGAATCCTTTCGGGGATAGACAAAGCGAGTGTGTCGGTGGCGTTTATCTTCTTCATAATATTTTTTTAATTGACGGCAAAGATACGAAAACGAGTATAAATTTTTTGCAGGATTACCCCATTGGCATCCATCCCTTCGTCAGCTTCCGATTACACCTCGGGAGGCAAGGGCGTGAACGTAAAGGTAAACGATTGATCTTCGCCTTTTACGACCGTGAGAGGATGAACTATCTTGGCATGACCGACCAACGTACCGGTGAGCACCAGATCGCCATCCTGAACGGTGGGCAACACCACTTCGCCATGAGTTTCGGCTGTTCGGGTAACGCCTTCCTTGGCGGGTTTGCCTCTCTTGGTCAATGCCTTCCCGATATGCCAAACGGATCCATTGGCATCGGCATTGGTGATGGCTATTTTCGACTTCACGGCGATCATGGTTTCTATCTTATCGGCTTCAAACACCACGCCCCACAATCGTTCGGCGTCGCGGAATTCGCCTTCCTCCAGGTGGCGGAAGAAAAAATCTTCCTGATTCTGCATATCCTCCACAAAAAGTTTGCAAGAATCGAACGACGTTTTCAGGGCATGATCGGCAACACTCTTCAGCCCGAGCTTGGTATTCTTCGTGTTCCTCAAGGCAACCAATTGCCCTAACAACACGCTGCATTGCGCAGCGGTATAGTCCACCATCAGCGGTAAGCCGAGGGTAACGATCTGCGCATTTCCGTTCACAATATTCGTTACCAGGGCTTCGGCATGAACTTCTGAATCGTTGTTCGGCAGGGTGCGGGAGGACAACGGAATGCCGAACGAGGTAAGCAATGATTCTGGGTAAAACCCATCCTTGATTTTCAGGAAAACGATGGTGAAAAAGCTGTTCTCATAGTTCTGAAGTGCCAATAATTTCAGATCTTCGGCATCCACGGCGATCGAATAATTCGATTCTGCGGTATGCGCCTGACTGGTTTTGAGGACAAGGTCGGCATACTTGATCGGGATATTAATCACCGTCGTGGCATCGAACGGAATGTCGGCAGTGAGGGCAATCAACAATTCATCTTTCGCAGCCTTCAGGGCATTGGTGGCGATTGCATTACTTTCTATTTTAATTTTTTTGTAAGACATGATTTTCTCTTTTTATAGTTTGTTAATATTTTTTATTTAATGATTACTGCTACTGAATAGCCTGACCTATTCTTCGAAGAACATATCATACGAACAGGGGTGATTGACACCATCCTTAAGGATCTTGTCGAACTCCCCGAGGTGATTGACATCATCTTAAAGGATCTTGTCGAACTCCCCGAGGTGATTGACATCATCTTAAAGGATCTTGTCGAACACCTCTGGGTGAATGACATCTTCTTTAAGGATCTTGTCGAACTCCCCGAGGTGATTGACACCATCTTTAAGGATCTTGCCGAACACCTCTGGGTGAATGACATCTTCTTCCAAGAATTTGGCATCCCGCTTTGGCGGCATACAAACTTCTTTGCAGAAATGGAGGGTATGATGGAATCTATACGCATCGTGCCTCGGAATGACCGCCTTGGGTTCCGAGACATATATTGCCTCCGTACAGATCCAGATTTTCTTTGCTATTCATAAGGCTGCAAGTATACCATTTTTTTCATTCATGCAAGTGGGGAGGAAAAAATTTTATCAGAATATGAACAGCCCCGCCCTGCGACTCGGGGTAAGTTTTGAATAGTTGGCATCCCACATTAGGCGTTTAATAAGAATTTTATAATTTCGTCCCCTCACCTTTAACACCCTTAGTATATGCCAAATCGTATCACCACTTTCGCTGAATATCTTGATGAATACCGCAAAAGTATTGACACCCCCGAACAGTTCTGGGCAGATAAAGCCGAGGCATTTGTCTGGCACCAGCATTGGGATAAAGTGTTGGAATGGAATTTTGCCGAACCCTCCGTACAGTGGTTCATCAATGGCAAATTAAACATCACAGAGAACTGCTTGGATCGGCATCTCTTATCGAAATCTACCCAACCCGCCATCCTCTGGGAACCCAACAACCCCGATGAAGCCGTACGAACCCTCACCTATGCCGAACTCCATGAAAAAGTTTGCCAATTCGCCAATGCTTTGAAGAATAACGGAGCAAAAAAAGGCGACCGGATCTGTATCTATATGCCCATGGTTCCCGAACTTGCCATCGCCGTTTTAGCCTGTGCCCGTATCGGAGCGATACATTCCGTAGTCTTTGGTGGCTTCAGCTTTAAGTCCTTGTCAGACCGCATTCAGGATGCCGAGTGTAGCATCGTCCTCACCGCAGATGGTGCATTCCGCGGAGCCAAAGACATCCCCCTGAAAAGTGTTGTTGATGAAGCCCTCGAAACTTGCCCATCGGTAAAGAAAGTTATCGTACTCTCTCGAACCAATGTCAAAATCACCATGGTTGAAGGCAGAGATATTTGGTGGCACGATGCCATCCTGAATGTTTCTGCCGAATGCCCCGCCACCATCATGGATTCCGAAGATATGCTCTTCATTCTCTACACCTCCGGCAGCACCGGCAAACCGAAAGGTGTCGTTCATACCATAGGCGGTTACATGGTTTATGTAGATTATTCTTTTCGCAACGTCTTCCAATACAACGATGGGGAAGTTTATTGGTGTACTGCCGACATCGGTTGGATAACCGGACACAGTTATTTGATTTACGGACCCTTGCTTGCCGGGGCTACCACGGTTATGTTTGAAGGCATCCCCACCTATCCCGATGCCGGACGGTTTTGGAATATTATAGACAAGCAACAGGTCAATATCTTCTACACAGCCCCCACTGCTATCCGGTCTTTAGAGGCATTCGGTTTGGAATTTGTCAAGCCCTATAGTCTTAATAGCCTCCGCGTACTCGGTTCTGTCGGAGAACCTATTAACAAGGAGGCTTGGGAATGGTATCATGTCAATATCGGCAAAGAGAATTGCCCCATCGTGGACACTTGGTGGCAAACGGAGACTGGGGGAATACTGATCTCGCCCCTTGCCGGCATTACCAAGACGAAGCCCAGCTATGCCACGCTGCCTTTACCCGGTATCCGCCCCGTCATTGTTAATGAGGCAGGGAAAATATTGGAAGGGAACAATGTCGAAGGCAGGCTGTGTATAGAATTTCCTTTTCCCTCTATTATCCGCACCACTTATGGCGACCATGAGCGTTGTAGGAGTAATTATTTCGACATCTATCCGAACCTTTACTTCACTGGTGACGGCTGCAAACGCGATGAGGACGGGTATTATCGCATTACCGGCAGGGTAGATGACGTAATTAAAGTAAGCGGACATCTTCTGGGCACTGCCGAAATCGAATCTGCCATCAATGAGCATCCTGATATTGTGGAAAGTGCCGTAGTTGGCTACCCGCATGATATAAAAGGTTGGGGAATTTACGCCTTCGTAGTGTGTAATACCCATCGCCCCGACACCAATGCCTTAAAGCAAGAGATTATTGATACCGTTGCAAAATACATTGGTCATATCGCTAAGCCGGATAAGATTCAGATTGTGTCCGGTCTCCCCAAGACTCGCAGCGGAAAGATTATGCGAAGGATTCTTCGTAAGATAGCAGAGAATGATATGGCTAATTTAGGAGATACCTCCACCCTCTTAGACCCCGCCGTGGTTGAGGAGATAAAGGCAGGAGCGATTCATTAAAAGTATAAAGGTATAGGATTCGATACTAATCATCATCGTTTTGATGCACCACCGCCAGAGCGGACGGTATCTCAAAACGATGAAAGAAAAAATTAACTGATACGATTGCTTAACTACCCATGATCCTGTCGGGTTTTTCTCCCGACAGGTATTAAACTACAAAAATAGGTTTGGAATTTTATTTTCACTCTTTCTGATTCCAATTCGGAGTTTCCGAATTCCATGCCGGAGGTTCCGGATTCCAATCCGGGGGTTCCGGATTCCAATCCGGAGCTTCCGAATTCCATGCCGGAGGTTCCGGATACCAATCCGGAGCTTCCGGATTCCAATCCGGAGCTTCCGAATTCCATGTAGAAAAGGTTGGATTTCTGTTTTGGAGCCCCGCTGGTCAGGATTTGTAATCCCGTCCCTATTCTTTTTATGATTACGACCTTTTGGGAGTAACAATAAAAAGATGAAGATAGTTATTAATGAGCAATAAATTTCATTTTAAAAAGTTATTTTTGCAGCGATTCAAATAAATATCCCGTGTCAGACTGCATCGTAATCATACCAACATACAACGAACGAGAGAACATCGAGAAGATGGTTCGTAAAGTTCTCTCTCTTTCAGAGAAAGAGTTCAATCTCCTCGTCGTGGATGACGGCTCTCCCGATGGAACCGGTGCTATCGTTAAGGACTTAATGAAAGAATTCCCCAACCGTTTGTTTTTGGAAGAACGAAAAGGTAAATTAGGCTTAGGAACTGCCTATATTCACGGCTTTAAATGGTCGTTGGCAAAGGGATATGATTATATCTTCGAGATGGATTGCGATTTCTCCCACGATCCGAACGATCTCCCCAGGCTATATGCCTCCTGCGCCATAGATAATGCCGATGTGGCAGTCGGATCCCGATATATTCACGGAGTAACGGTTATTAATTGGCCCATCGGTCGCGTAATAATGTCTTATTATGCCTCCGCTTACGTCCGCTTTGTTACCGGCATCACCATTCGGGATACTACTGCCGGCTTTGTTTGCTTCAAGAGAAAGGTTTTAGAAACATTGGACTTGGATAAGATAACTTTTATGGGTTATGCCTTCCAAATTGAGATGAAGTTCACCGCCTGGAAGCACGGTTTTACCGTAATCGAGATCCCGATTATCTTTAAAGATAGAACCGAAGGCGTTTCTAAGATGAGTTCCAAGATATTTAAGGAGGCTTTTATCGGAGTGCTGCAGATGCGAATCAAAAGTATGTTCCGAACCTTCAAGAAACCCTCCCAATAACCGATTGATGAAACATATTCTCATTCGCGATGCCACGATTGTTAATGAAGGCAAAGAAATTGTTGTCGATGTGTTCGTAAAAGACGGGCATATCGAGCGGATTGACTCTTCTTTTTCTCCCAAAGGGAATTTTATTGATATTAATGCCGAAGGCAAGCATCTTTTCCCCGGCATTATTGATGACCAAGTCCATTTTCGCGAGCCGGGACTGACGCATAAAGGTGATATTCACAGCGAATCCCGAGCCGCCGTCGCGGGAGGCATTACTTCCTTCATGGAAATGCCGAACACCATTCCGAATGTCTTTACCCAAGCCCTTTTGGAGGACAAATATTTCATCGCTTCGCAGCATTCTTTGGCAAATTACTCCTTCTTTATCGGGGCTTCCAACGACAATGCCGAGGAAGTGTTGAGAACAGATAAAAAAACCGTTCCGGGCATCAAAATTTTCATGGGATCATCCACCGGAAACATGCTGGTGGACAATGAACGGACCTTGGATTTCCTTTTCTCCCGTTCCGAATTATTAATCGCCACCCATTGCGAGGACGAGGCAACCATCCGCCGCAATCTTCTCCTCTATCAAGAACAATTTGGAGAGGATATTCCCGTAAAATATCACCCTTTGATTCGCAGCGCAGAGGCTTGTTACAAATCGTCCTCCCAAGCGGTCGGCTTGGCAACCAAATACGGTACCCGCCTCCATGTTTTACATATTTCTACTGCCAAGGAATTGGAATTATTCACCAATACAATCCCGCTGGAAGAGAAAAATATTACCGCCGAAGCCTGCATTCATCACCTTTGGTTTGATGATTCGGATTATGCCTCCCTCGGCAACCTTATCAAATGGAATCCTGCCATTAAAACGATGGATGACCGCGAAAAAATCTTCCAAGCCGTACTGAATAATACCATAGATGTTATCGCGACAGACCATGCGCCCCATACTTGGGAGGAAAAGAATCAGAAGTACCTCAAAGCCCCGTCTGGCGGACCTTTGGTTCAGCATTCTTTGGTCGCGATGCTCGAATTTTATCATCAAAAAAAGATTTCTTTAACCAAGATTGTCGAAAAAATGTGCCATCATCCCGCCATCTGCTTCAAGATTGCCGACCGCGGATTTATCCGTGAAGGATATTGGGCGGATTTGGTGTTGATAGATTTGGATAATCCATGGAAAGTTGCCAAAGAAAACATCCTTTATAAATGCAATTGGTCACCCTTTGAAGGAAATACCTTTCATTCAAAAGTAACACATACCATCGTCAGTGGATACCTCGCTTTCGAGAACGACACCTTCCATGAAGAGGAGAATGGCAAGCGATTACTCTTCGATAGATAGAGGACGGTTTAAGGTTTAAAGTCTAAGGTTTAAGGTTGCGTGGCGTATGCAATAATCTTAAACTTTAGACTTTTAACCTTAAACTTTTTCATCCTCCTTTTATTGTTGCTCCGCCAACGCGGATGCAATCATAAAAGGAAGTAAGACATTTTCTTAATCCTTATAATCGTCCTTTTGTACCCTTAAATAATATACCGAATAAGCATCCTGACAGGCAATCGTCCCTTTGCTATTTCCTGTCAGGATGCTTGGAAGGATGTTTGGGAATATTGGTATTTTTGTTCAGGATGCCACCTGACAGGAAATCGCAAAGGGGCGATTGCGTGTCAGGAGGCTTGGGCAGGAAGCGTTAAAAACACGATTTTTAGCCAAATAATGGGGGTAGTTCTCAAGTGGTATTTTAATTTATTTGGCTTGTTGGGCATTCTGTGGCGAGGTAATAATGAATGAAATAGGATGGTTATTGATGTTTCGGGTGTTATCTGTTACTTTCTTATCATTCAGTCTTAAAATAGGCAAAAAACATGTTTTCTGTCTGTCAAAGAGTCTTTGTTGTCTGTCAAAGTATGTTTGTTGTCTGTCAAAGTATGTTTGTTGTCTGTCAAAGAGTCTTTGTTGTCTGTCAAAGAGTCTTTGTTGTCTGTCAAAGAGTCTTTGTTGTCTGTCAAAGTA
>CAIMUP010000116.1 GCA_903844645.1 uncultured Bacteroidota bacterium | reverse complement strand
TACCTGAAGTAGTGATACTAACTCATAATGCCGTGATAATTCGTTATCACGGCTGTGAGTTTTCTTAGCTATATGCTGAAATAGTAATGGCATCTAATATTACCTCTAAAAATTTGCGGCTGCAAACCTAAAGGGTTTTGACAAACAAAACCTTAAACTATTCTACCAAGAGTTTGCCGATAGCGAGGGGTTCTTTATTTTCTTCTACCAGTTTATAGAAATACATGCCGGCGGGCAGGTTATTTCGGGGAATGGTAACTTGTTTATTCGTGCCAACGGGTATGCTTTTTACTTCCTGCCCGAGAAGGTTGTAGATGAATAACGTGGGGTTACGAACAGTGCCTTGAAGGGTGAGGGTGGTAGCGGTGGAGAAGGGATTGGGATAAATTTTTATCAATAACTGTTGGTCAGAATGATTCGGAATGCCTAAATTAATATTAGAACAAGAGCAAAGATGTAGCGTAGAATCGTTGATGTAAAAGTTACGAACATGGTCTATATCTGTCCTCATCTTGGCAACGCTTGCATCGGGTCCACCTGAATTTGCTCTGGAGAAAACATAAGCATAATCCACACAAATAACTTGCCCGGGATGAAAGGTGAAAGGTCCAGAAGCACCTATTCCTCTGACATCTGTTGGCGATTGACCTGCTTGGGCTTCCGTCCAACCATAAGGCGGCGGCGTATGATTCATGCCCCATCCATAGCTATCGGTGCTATCAGGAAACATATAATTATTGGGTGTCCCGACATTGATAGAATCATAGCCGTCGCCTCCAAAAATAGCATGACGATTAGTAGTCCAAATACTCTTCATATAATTAAAATATTGACCTCCTCCATTTGGATTTCCTTCTGCCGAGAAATCGTTTTTATAAGACATAAAATTCGTCATCGGAATCGTACCCGGTGGGTTTCTGATTACGCTATCTTGAAAGTTGAAAAACGTATCTTGAGGATTGATCGGAGGACCACTCAAAAAAACCACTGCCTGTGCCGGAGGATTGAAACCATAACCCATTGGTCCCTCATCATCAGGATCGCCATTATAAGCAAAATAGGCACTCCGTTTTACATCACATCCTACATAATCATCGGCAAAATTTCCTAAATCGAAGTCTGTAAAATTGCCGAGATAGGTGGAATCGTAAGTGTTATGCGAAAGGTTATAAATCTGATAATTCAAGAAAATGGTATTACCTAAAATGGTATCATTAGGATTATTAAAAGCATACGCCATGGCATGAATTTCTACATTCATTTTCGGTCCGATGGTTTCGCTGTGGGTACTGTCGCTATCATTAAAAATATAGAACAATGTCTGGTCGCCTTTTATCAAAGGATAATCGCCATCGGCAGGGTCATAATGACCATCGGAATTGGCATCAAAATAAGGCGCAAGACATGGTCCTTCCCCAATAGGAATATTAGGATTCGCGGGCCACGAGGCGATGACATTCGGGATGACATAACCAGGGTACGCGGCATGATTCGCGAACCAGCCTTTGAAGGAATCTATCTGCGATTTATTGACCTTCCAGATGTTATTCCAATGGTTGTATTCAGTCATCGAATTGCTCGCAGAATCTTTGTGAGGACCAGAGAAAAAATCGCTCCCCGTTTGTCGGTAAGTCGCGGCTGCCACATGCAGCATTCCGCCATTATCTATGCCTCCTATCCAGGGTGCTCCGGCAAAGATTGTATGCTTGTTGCTACCCTTCGGCACCTCAAATTGGGCATTGATAAAGTCCGAAAACAAGCAGCCGTCGGCATTGAATCCGGCACTGACATTGTTAATGTCGAGCGTGTTGTACGATTGTGCTTCGACCTTCATTAATAATGAAAGGAACACGATTAAAATTGCGAGGTAAATTTTTATTGATTTCATAAGCTCTTTTATTAATATTTAAGGATGCAAAATTACAACCCCGCTGCCTATTGACCAAACCAAAATGGATGGTATTATTACAAATCTGAATAATGCTGATAGTTAATGGCTTAATAAGGATTTGGCTTAGTATTTTGTCGTTTTGCCCCTTGTTTTTGGTTTGATAAAAGGGAAATTTACACCTAAAAACCGCCTTATATAACGGAGAAAAAGCTGCGGAAGACATTAAACCCGTACTTATTTGAATATGCACGCTGCTTATTTGAATTCGCACGTTGCTTATTTGAATATGTACCCCTACTTATTTGAAGTAGCACCGTACTTATTTGAAGTAGTACAGTAGATATTTGAAGTAGCAAACTGCTTATTTGAATTCCCAGTAAGATTATCTCTTTTTGGTTTTATCAAAAAAAGGGAGCCACGAATTTCACGACTCAAAACCTTAAACTCTTCCCTCTTTAACCTGCTATCGGGTTCGTTGCCGGATTGACGCAGAATACGGGGATTTGGTTCGCATTGGCAATCAACAGTTGCTCGTCTTTGCCGATGATGAATTGGTCCACGTCCTTCTTTTGCTCCAGCATAATCAAGCCCGAATTCGTGTTTTGGGCATGTTGCGCCACGTTTTTTATGAAGTCGCCCTGCTCCGATGAAAAGGCAGTAACGGTATAGTTGACTTCGTTTTCCTTGAAATACGTTTCGATTTGGGCTAAGGTGAATTCGGCTTTCATCAGCACCATTTTCTTCATCTCCTCCGATATTACGACATGGATATTGGCACCAAATACCTTAGAATAATACGCCGCCCAGCTCTCCAAAGTCTTCGATTCTTGGGTCAAATCAACATACACCACGATGTCCTTGATGATATGATATTTCGATTTCTTCTGCACGACGACCACGGGCACCGGGGTATTCATAATTACCTTCGCGGCATAGCTTCCGGTAATATGCTGAACGCCCTTTACGCCATGCGTTCCCATCACCATCAGGTTCGCCCCGACCTCCACTGCCGCCTTCCCGATATGGTCAAAAATATTGCCTTCCTTGATTAAAAAACCAGTATTCACCAGTTCGCTTTTGGTAATCCGTTCGGCTTCCTTTTCCAACCTTTTCAGGATGTCGCGGTAGATAAATTGGCTTTGCATCTGCTTCCGCGAAGCCTCGTCCACCGGGACATTCTCGAAGATGTTCAGTAAGATAATTTCGGAATGGAATACCTTAGCCAGCTCAATGGCACATTCAATAGCAATCCCGGAAGCTTCGGAAAAGTCAACCGGAACGAGGATAATTTTCTTTAGGGTAGTATCAGACATAATAATTTTGATTAAGGGCACAAAAGTAGTTCAAATATTAGAAATCGCATCATGCCAAATAAAGTTTAAGGATAGCCCTACCCAAATTTTACCCAAATAAAATGACTAAATTTGCCGGCTTAAAAAAATTGAAAGAATGGATAACCCGATTGTTGAGGAAGGATGGATTGAGGTGTTTGGCGCGAGGGCGCATAACCTGAAAAATATTGATGTCGCAATTCCCAGAAATAAATTAGTCGTCATCACCGGATTGAGCGGTAGCGGCAAGAGTTCGCTCGCCTTCGATACTATTTATGCCGAAGGCCAGCGGCGGTATATGGAGAGTTTTTCTGCCTACGCCCGCCAGTTTTTGGGCAAGATGGAACGCCCCGATGTGGATAAGATTACGGGCTTGAGTCCCGTGATTTCTATCGAACAGAAAACGACGAACATGAATCCGCGCTCGACGGTGGGCACGATTACCGAGATTTATGATTTCCTGCGACTGCTTTATGCCCGCGCCGGCGATGCGATTTCGTACAATACCGGCGAGAAGATGGTGCGTTTGAGCGATGATCAGATTTTGAATATTATCATCGAAAGGTTTAGTGGCAAGACGGTCAATGTGCTTGCGCCGTTGGTGAAGGCGAGGAAGGGACATTACCGCGATTTGTTTGAGCAATATCTGCAATTGGGCTACCTGAAAATGAGGATTAATGGCGAGCTGATTGACTTGAAGCGAGGGATGCAATTGGATCGTTATAAGACGCATGATATTGAACTGTTGGTGGATCGGTTGTCGGCATCGAACAGCTCTGTTAACAGGCTTTCTGGCTCTATCCAGACTGCGATGAAATTGGGCAAGGGGACCATTATGATTATCCCTGAATACCTCGAACAACGGTCTACTAATGTTGCTGAAATCAAGGAAGGCGAGGCGCATTTTTTCAGTCGCCATTTGATGTGCCCTACCACTGGAATTTCTTACGATGAACCAGCTCCGAATACCTTCTCTTTTAATTCGCCGTATGGTGCTTGCAAGAAGTGTAATGGCATTGGGACGGTGCCCGAAATTGATATTAATTCCATCATTCCCGATCCTAAAATTTCGATTAATAATGGCGGAATTTCGCCGCTTGGGAAGCATAAGGATACATGGATATTCAAGCAGATTGCCGCTATCGGAAAGAAATATAATTTCACTTTGGCGTCGCCAGTTGGGGATATTCCGGAGGAGGCTATCAACCAGATTTTGTATGGCTCTGATGAGTTGATTACTGTCTCGAATACCTTTGCTGGGATTACGCAAAATCATACTTCGACATTCGATGGTTTGGTGAATTTTATTCAGAAGCAACACGACGAAGCCAAGGAAGAAAATCATAGCAACTGGACACAGCGATACATGATGGCGAATGAATGTCCCGAATGTAAAGGGACTCGCTTGAGAAAGGAGAGTCTATGGTTTAAGATTGATGGGAAAAGTATTGCAGAAGCTGCCGAAATGGACATCACCGACCTGCAAATCTGGATGAAGGATATTGATAAACGATTGTCGAAAACGCAGAATCAAATTGCCGGTGAAGTGTTGAAGGAAATCAGGAAACGCATTGAGTTTTTGATGGAGGTTGGATTGGATTACTTGCGTTTGAATCGCCCTACCCGCAGCCTTTCCGGTGGGGAGTCGCAACGAATTCGATTGGCTTCACAGATTGGTTCGCAGTTGGTGGGCGTGCTTTATATTTTGGATGAACCGAGTATTGGTTTGCATCAGCGCGACAACATTCGTTTGATAAAATCTTTGCAGCATTTGCGGGATATCGGCAACTCGGTAATCGTTGTGGAACATGATAAGGAAACCATCATGGCTGCTGATTATGTTTTGGATATTGGACCAGGAGCGGGCATTCATGGAGGCAAGGTTATCGCCAAGGGAACTCCCGCTGAATTGAATCATTTCCCTGGCTTGACAACTGATTATTTGAGTGGAAGAAAGTCTATTGAAATCCCCGCCAAGCGCAGGAAGGGCAACGGGAATTTCTTGGAGATAAGAGGTGCTACCGGGCATAATTTGAAGAATGTAGATATGTCATTTCCATTGGGCAAATTGATCTGCGTTACCGGTGTGTCGGGTAGCGGGAAATCAACCCTCATCAAGGATACTATCTATCCTATCCTCAATCAATATTTCTATCGGTCCATACAAAAACCATTGCCTTATTTTGAAGTTGATGGATTGAATTTTATTGATAAGGTTATTGAGATAGATCAGTCGCCGATTGGCAGGACGCCTCGTTCCAATCCTGCTACTTACACGGGGGTTTTCACTGATATCAGGAATCTTTTTGCTCAATTGCCAGAAGCTAAAGTGAGAGGTTATAAGCCTGGAAGATTTTCGTTTAATGTTGCAGATGGGCGTTGCGAAACTTGCCTGGGTGGTGGTATGAAAGTTATCGAAATGAACTTCCTTCCCGATGTCTTAGTTGTCTGCGAAACCTGCAAGGGCAAACGTTTCAAGCGCGAGACCTTGGAAGTTCGATACAAAGGAAAATCAATTTCTGATGTGTTGGAGATGAGCATTGATCACGCTGTTGAATTCTTTTCTAATCTCCCGAGCATCTTGAATAAGATTAAAACCATGAAGGAAATTGGCTTGGGATATATCACGCTTGGGCAGCAATCTACCACACTATCTGGCGGTGAAGCGCAACGTGTGAAACTCGCTACTGAATTATCAAAGAGAGATACCGGCAAGACATTTTATATCCTCGATGAACCCACTACCGGCTTGCATTTCGAAGATGTGAAAGTGTTGCTGGATGTGTTGAATAAATTGGTGGATAAAGGCAATACGGTACTCGTCATCGAACATAATATGGATGTAATTAAAGTTGCAGATTTCATCATAGACCTCGGTCCTGAAGGTGGCGAACGAGGCGGAACCATTGTGGCTACGGGAACCCCTGAAGAAATTATCCGTAATAAGAAATCCATTACCGCAAAGTTCCTTAAAAAAGAAATGGATGACATGAAACTTCTTAAACCTTAGACTTTAAACCTTAAACTTTTTCGTCGTGTTGTTGCTCCAAGAGGTCGCAATCATAAGACGATGAAAGGAATGAATCTTGACAGCTGCCCCCTGCTGCTGTAAGGTTTCATTCCTTTTTATATTTCAACTTATCGTATGCAAGAATAAACTTTTTAAACCCCTGATAATAGTCAAAAGGGATACTAAGCTCTTCATACATTTCTTCATATTTTTTTAACCATGGAAGATAATCCTCTTTAGTTGACTTGGTAGAATCATAGATAGAAAATTCCTCCATAGCTTTATTACAAACTTCAAGAGTATTCAAATACCATTTCGAAGGAACGAAATCAGCTTTCTCATCAATTCCAATAGATAAAGATAAACCTCCCATAGACATTACTCCTGGTGCATCAGTAATAAATTCAGTACACTTATAAATATCTGTAACATCATCCTCGCTTCCAAAAAAGATTAGATTTATATATCGTCCCGAATGATTACCCATAAAGCAATAACCCTTGCTACCAAAATTACAACTTTTTAATCCACACTCCCCTTCATAAATCAACAATTCGGTATCTCCGGCTTCCCTAAATTTCTCGAAAACTCCACCAAGCTTCTTCAAAAATACATCCTTCCTCACTCCAAAGAAAGTCCGCGAATCATCAAGCACCATCCCAAGCCCATCAATATCCAGCTCACAAAAATATTTCAATATAGTTTCTTTCTTATTCATTTCTAAACATGCTTATTAATGTGTCTGTACCTGCTTTACCTATTGTATTATTATTACTTACCTCTCCCGATTCAAAATGACTACTTGAAACCATGAAAAAGCAAGTTGAAGACAATAATAAATAATAAATACCATAGTATAGGTGACATAAAAGATTCTTTATCTGCATTACCTTCATTATGATAGTTATTAGCGTTTTCTTGTGCAAAAAATCTTTCTTTACTTAGATGTTCATCATACTCCCTTCTTGCATTGGTATCAATAAGAACCTCATAAATTCTTTTTATCTCCTTGAAAATATCCTCATACTTCTTCTTCCCCAAATTTTTATCAGGATGAAAACACATAGCGAGCCGATGATAAGCCCTTTTGATTTCTTCGTTTGTTGCAGATTCGTTTAATCCGAATTTTTCATAATAGTTCTTTTCCATAATTCCTTTTTACATATCACCAAGCACCAGCTCCAGCATCTCAATATCCATTTGAGAAAAGTATTTTAATACGGCTTCTTTTTTATGCATAGTTTTTATCAATTCTCTCAATGTAAACAGACTTCAAACCACCTTATATTTACTCTAAGGCAACAGCCTTTTCTCGTTATTCCTTGCTATTGTTTTATCAGGAAATTTATAATCTGTCTTTTTGAAAAATATTTGATATTTGTAAACATTATCCGCAATATGCTGAAACTTAATGCCATCAAAATAGTTCACTTTTAACTTTTCCAAACATGAAAGATCATCAATACAAAAGTTATTATTGGATTCATTATGTATACACCAAGTGATATAATTAGGATGACCAAAATATTGAAATTTAATATCACTTGTTTCATTAAATTCTCTAATAAAGTCATTAGCCGATTCAAATAAACCTTTTAAAGGAAAATCCTCTGCAACAAAAAAAATATGGTTTAATAAGGAGTTAAACAAAGCCATATTTTTGCTCTTTCTTTTGAAGAAAAAACGAACATGATTATTATAAATAAATTCGATTCTATTAACATGAAATATTTCCGTTTGTAGGTTGCCTTCTGTAAATTCAAATGGGAAATTCATCAACATCCGATTGATATATTCATTAAAGAAAGATTGAGTTGGGTAATCCAAGCCAGCGTATATTTCTTGAACAGTTGAATCTCTATAACGACCGAAATCAAATTTTTTGTCTAAGCTATAAATCATGTTTTACTTTATCTATTTTTAAGCAAATTATGCCATTATCTTTTTTCCGACAATTCCTTTATTGAAGTTTCAAATAACACATTATCTATAGATAATTCCCGATTTGAAGTAACAAGCAAATAGTAATTATCCAAATCATCTTTTCTCCAAGTATAAATTGAATTATTTTTTGTTGATTGAAATTGACCACTATTAAAATTAATAAATAAATGATAATTAATCCTTGCAACAGTAATTGGACCATGGATTAAATGTTTGTCTCCGACTTTAATAATTAAATAGAAGAGATCTTTTGAAATGAACAAAGTTGAATGGAATACAATATCTAACCATCTTGCTCCAGGGAAATGTATATGTTTTATTTCAAATTCAATTTTATATGTTTCACAAACTGAAAACTGAATATTGATTAAATTTTTCTTTATGATTTTAACGGATGGATAAAGTTCCTTAAAAAAATCTTGCCAATCATTAAAATTAACAATCTTTGACTCTTGTGAAAGAATAATTATAAAGTGAGAAAATGGTGACCAAAACGCTAATTTATTTTCATCATAATATTCAATAATACTTTTAACATTTTCTTCAATATGTAAGAATTTAGCGGATTCCAAAATCTCTTTTTTCTTGCTTTCAATGTTTGTATTAAGATAAGCAATTGCGTAATCATATATGGCACCATCATCATTTTCCAACCATTTTCTAAACATTGCCCTATTACAAAATGTTTCTACCATTTCATTTTTGAAATTTAAACTTGGTTTTTTAATTTTAAAAAATTCATTTATTATTTCTGTACAAAGTTTTTCAGATTCAGCAATAAAATCTAAATTACCCAATTCAATATTAATGGACGCAACTGACATTTTGGCAAAAAATAAATTCTCATATATTTCATCATTCGTTTCCAGATTGTTTTGTTCTGCCTTTTGTTTATATGTTTCTAAATCATTAATGACGACAAGGTAGTCCTTCTTCGCTAATTCTAATTTACCTAATTCACGATATGAATAGCCACGTTCATTATAAGCATAACTTGATGCTTTGATTTTTATTGATTCACTAAAATAATAAACCGCGCTTATCCAATCTTTATTTTGAATAGCTTCTGTCCCTTTTTGAAAATTTACATCCATAATATTTTATTTTTTAACTATTCCCAATGGTCAGAATGTTCAGTAACGAGCTGGTCGAGATTACCCGTACTACTAAAAAGTAGTAAAAATGTGTTTCTAACGGGTCGAAATATATGCTTGTTTTTCATTCGATTTTCGACCCGTTAGATAGAATTTGCAATCTCGTCCCCAGTGCCAAGGATTTCCAATCCTTATTTTCAATAAAAAGTCTATCCGTTTTCATGCCCGCAAAACTACATAAATAAAATTTAATCAAATCTCAAGAGGGTCAGTATCTTTACCATATGAATGTCTTGTGAGCCTATTGGTTTCATATCTGTATAAACAATAAAGCCACCATATAGGACCAGTTACAGAGGCTATTATATGAATACAAAGTACAATAAAATTGAAGAGCATGCCTTCTCTTTCCTTAGACCATATTCCATTCTTAGTTGCAAGGAATAAGGCAGGGATTAATCCGAGACAATACCAGATTATATTTATTATTATTTTATCCGATTCGCTATAGACATGGTTATTGGTTACTAATTTGGTTTCTTTTTCATTCACAACAAGGCTGCTGCCCTGCAAGACTAACCGCTGATAGACGTTGCCTGGCACCACCATATCATTTACTTCTTTGTAATGCTGGAAGACGTTTATTGCAAAATAAACGAATATTGCAACAAAGAAGAGGAGGAAATATTTGAATCTGGATTTCATTTTCTGATACCCAGGATTTGTATCATGTACCAACGAATTTCCAATCTCGTCATTAAGAGCCAAGTCTTTCCAATCCTTATTATCAATAAAAAGTTTATCCGTTTTCATGCCCGCAAAACTACTATAAAATTCTATAACAAAAACCAAAAGCTCAACATCACCCCCAAATCCCCCATTCTCCTCAAAACCCCAAAAACACCCCTTTCAAACCCATCCTATCTACTTCAATAACAACCTATTAAATCCCGCTGGTCTGGATGTTCTGTAATTTCATGTCGTATTCGCTGGTCGCGATTTGCAATCGCGTCCTAAGAGCCTGGGATTTTTAATCCCATTCATCAAAAAAATCATACCTTTTCATAAAAATCTGCCTAATCTACGTTCCCATTCCCCATCTACCACCTCCACAATCCCAATTTCACCTCTTCCTTCAAAACACCCAAAAACAACACCCAAAAACCATCATAACTATCACAAATACACACAATTATTGCCAAAAAAAACAAAACGAAAATCGTGCAACCGAGCGTTTCCCGAAACATCGCAAGCGTTTCCCGGCATCTCGCAAGCGTTTCCCGAAGCATCGCAAGCCCATATCTTCACCTCGCAAGCGCATATCCTCATCTCGCATCCGTTTCCCGACACCTCGCAAGCCCAAAACCAAACCTCGCAAGCCCAAAACGGAACATCGCAACCGCAAAACATTATCCTCATTTGGCATATTTTCATGCCCCTTTCCCGTCACCCTGTACCCCAAAAATAAATCCCTTTCCCTCACCCAAAACACCCTCCACCAAATTCCAAAAAACCTCCATCTCTATGAGATTTTTTACCCCTCCACCCGCAAATTTGCCCCCCTGTTCATTCCAACCCTTCCCCTCCACCATAAAATCCTCCAGCCCATTTTCAAAATCCTTTAACTCCACAAACCTACCCTCTCCCAAATTCTAAAAACACTCCAGCTCAATGGTAATATCCTCCACCTCAATGGACAAATGTATTAGCTCAACGGACAAATCCCGTAGAGCTACGCAAAAAACCCGTAGAGCTACGTCAAAATCTTCCATCTCAACGGGCAAATCCCGTAGAGCTACCAACAAATCCCGTAGAGCTACGCGAAAATCCTTTATCTCAACGGGCAAATC
>CAIMUP010000115.1 GCA_903844645.1 uncultured Bacteroidota bacterium | reverse complement strand
TCTATTTGAAAATTCGGTACTATGCGTTATTTCTACGCTGGAAATAGTTATGGCTGCCGTGGAAATAGTTATGGCTGCCGTGGAAATAGTTATGGCTGGCGTGGAAATAGTTATGGCTGGCGTGGAAATAGTTATGGCTGGGCTGGAAATAGTTATCGCCAGCCCAGACGGTACTCTATTTTTCGCAATTTTAGCTCCCATCGCGAACCATTTTGAAGAAGTTTGCCTGCGAACAGGTACCGCCGCGGCTGACCTTGCAGCTTTGGGTAAATAGTATTGCAATAAGTACAATACCCTTCTCCATTATGGTCGTTTTAAATGGAATTATTGGAGCAATCTGGTAGGGAATCCCGGAGGGGGGATTGCTTGTAAGGATGGTTGTGGTGATTATGGGCTGGGTCGTTTGCTGCGCGAGGGATGGTAGGGGTTTGTACCTGCCTTTTGGTGGGGTCTTTTCTTGGGGGAGGCAGGGACGGAACCCCCGAACAGCCTGACCGCTACCGCCTTTTGGTGGGATTTTTTGGTGGGGAGGCGGGAGGGGACGCGCCATAAAAGGGTTTAAGGTTGGAGTGGTTTTATTGGCTGATTTCGCGGATCATGGTGGCGATGCCGGTGCTATTTATCTATAGCAACCGTTCGAGGGCGTTGTCATACAAATCTTTGGCGGCAGCGATGTTTCCGAATGATTCGCCATCAATAAAAAGGAGTGTATCGGAGACGATGCCGAGGTTGGTGAATTCGATATTGGTGCTGGATAAATAATCTACAAAGGCATCCACATTTTCGGGATTGATAGATACCACGACGCGGCTTTGGGCTTCGCCAAAAAGGAAGGCGTCTTTGCGGAAATCCTCATCGGTATCTATATCGAAGCCGAGATTGTTGGGCATGGCAGATTCCAGCAAAGTGATGTACAAACCGCCATCGGAAACATCGTGGGCAGAGGCGATGAGTTTTTCTTTGATTAATTCTTTGACGACTTGCTGGACTTCTAATTCTTTGTTAATATCGAAGTATGGGGCTGGGGAATGTTTGATATTATGGAATGAGAAAAGATATTCGGAAGAGGCAATATCGTCTTTCGATTCTCCGATAAGGAATATCAGGTCGCCGGCTTGTTTGAAGTGTAGGCTCATCCGGTTTTCTTTATCCAGCAATCCCAACATCCCGATAGTCGGCGTAGGATAAACGGGACCTTCGTCGGTACTTTGATTATAGAAACTCACATTGCCACCGGTAACGGGTGTTAGGAATATTCTGCACGCCGTTCCCATTCCTTTGATGGCATGAACGAATTGCCAATACACTTCTGGGTTGTATGGATTGCCGAAGTTGAGGCAATTGGTGATGGCGCAGGGTTCTCCTCCCGCACAAACGATGTTACGGGCAGCTTCCGCGACAGCAATAGCAGTGCCTGTTTCGGGGTCGGCATAAACATAGCGAGAGTTACAATCTACGGTTAATGCAATGGCTTTATCAGTACCTTTGATATTCACAATTGCGGCATCAGAAGGATTATTCGTGGACATGTTTACGGTGCCTACCATCGAATCGTATTGATCATAGACCCAATGCTTGGAAGCGATATTCGGGTGAGTAGTGAGGTGCTTTGCGACTGCCTTCAAATCTTTTGGAATCTTGATGGAATCAATATCGAATGCCTTATTAATAGCGATGTATGCAGGTTCTTTATATTCCCGTTCGTATATCGGGGCACCGCCGCCAAGCACCAATACATCTGCCGGAACATCGGCAACCATTTCACCGTGCATAAAGTAGTGGAGATGGTCGCCTTCGATGACTTCTCCGATGATGGCGCAGTTCAAATCCCATTTATCGAATACATCTTCTACCAATTTCTCTTTGCCCTTCTCTACGATGATCAACATCCGTTCTTGCGATTCAGAAAGAAGGATTTCAAAGGGCTGCATATTGGCTTGGCGGGTCGGGACTTTATCTAAATCTATTCGCATTCCGTGTTTGCCTTTGGCAGACATCTCGGAGTTGGAGCAGATGATTCCTGCCGCTCCCATATCTTGCATCCCAATAACCGCCCCTGTAGCGATAACTTCGAGGGTTGCTTCGAGCAATAACTTCTCTTGGAATGGATCACCTACCTGGACGGATGGAAGTTTATCGGTAGAGGCTGCGGAAATATCTTCAGAGGCAAAGGTAGCTCCATGAATGCCATCCTTGCCGGTAGCTGAACCTACGATATATACAGGATTGCCGACACCGTAAGAGGTAGCGGAAACCGTTTTCCCAACTTCTACAATACCAGCCGACATGGCATTCACGAGGGGGTTGATATTAAAACATTCATCGAAGAAAACTTCGCCGCCGACGGTAGGAATTCCAAACGCATTTCCATAATCACCGATACCTTTTACGACCCCTTTCAAGAGCCATTTGGTTTTCTCGGAATTGATGTTGCCGAAGCGCAGAGAATTTAATTGTGCAATCGGTCTGGCTCCCATCGTAAAGATGTCGCGATTGATACCACCGACACCGGTTGCAGCTCCCTGGTAAGGTTCTAAGGCAGAGGGATGGTTGTGCGATTCGATCTTAAAACAACATGCCAAGCCGCCGCCAATATCCACCAATCCCGCATTTTCTTCTCCTGCTTCGGCGAGGATGTGCGGACCCTTCTTGGGCAGGGTTTTGAGCCAGGTGATCGAATTTTTATAAGAGCAATGCTCGGACCACATGACGGAGAAAATACTCAACTCGGTGAAGTTCGGGTCTCTGCCGAGGATTTCTTTTATTCGTTGGAATTCTTCGGGGAGCAAGCCGAGTTTTTTAGCGGTTTCGTAAGTAGGGAGGGTGGTTTCGGGGGCTGTTGTCATAAGTAATAATATAAATTTATTGCGGGGCAAAGATACATATTACGCCATGAATTGCATGAAAAATTTTCTCATTCAGAATTTTGCAAGCTTGGTTTCGGAGAATTTATCTGGAGGTTTCATTAGACTTCTTTCATAATTTAGTCCCGGCAGGACAACCTTTTGGTGGTAACCATTTCAGGGACTTTTTAGATCTGAACCCCCATCATCGTGTTATTGTTGCTCCCAAATGGTCGCAATCATAAAACGATGATGATAAAATCATTTTTAAGACTTATAAGAGACGTCTAACGACTTATAAGAGACGTCTAACGACTTATAAGAGACGTCTAACGACTTATAAGAGACGTCTAACAACTTATAAGAGACGTCTAACAACTTATAAGAGACGTCTAACGACTTATAAGAGACGTCTAACGACTTATAAGAGACGTCTTACAACTTATAAGAGACGTCTAACGACTTATAAGAGACGTCTTACAAGTCGTTAGAAACGGTTTTTAAGGGCATTTTTTCCGTTTAATAAAATAATCTAAGATTCCTTTCAACCGCCGCAGCTTATCGGTGAAAAGGGAGGTATTTATGGTATTCAGGGATGATTTTTAAGAGATAAGTCCCCAGTAAATACGCAGCAGTGATAAGGAATGACCGAAAAAGGATGTTGATTACCGCAGAATCGAAAGTAGGCAATATATAATTCATGGCAAAGCACCCAATAATAAGGAGAATTGTGTAAACCGTGAACCTATCGAAGGGCTGGAACTTAAAGGTTCGCCAAATAAAGATGTATTTTACGCCATTATATACAAAGCTCGAGATACAAGTCGCAAGAGCAGCACCTTCCATTCCATAGATGGGGATAAAGATCATGTTGTTTACAATAGCCAGTGCAAAGAGTAAGAAAACAAAGTAAGTAAGGAAGTAATACTTTGTAGAATATGATATAACAGAGTCATTTAATCCGGTAGCAATGTTAATAAGTGTCCCAATACTGATGATTAATACAACAAAACTCCCAGAAGAATAGTCCTTTGCCGTCAATTGGTAGATAAAATGGATGTTACTATTGATGCCAAGGAACAGAAGTCCGCCAATAAGTATCAGGTATCGGGTAGATTTGTAATAGATCTCCTTAATCAATGCAGTATTTCCTTCAGAATATGCACGGGATATGTTGGGAGCTGCAATTTTATCCAGCGCATTTAAAGGAGCTTCAATTAAAGTCGGAATCAATGCCGCAATAGAGAAGATACCTACGACGCGAAGATCACAATAATGCCCAAGCATGAGGGTATCTATGAATTTTAGTCCCATAAATGTGAAAGCACCGAGCGAGATTACCAAACCATACTTCAATATTGCACCAGGATTCTGGGTTTTCAGGAAAGAAAGGTCAATTTTTATGCCGGGCTTGTCCTCATATAATATATAAAGGAAGACTAATAGGACTTGGAGTGCATAGATTGCAATAGTATAATAGATGAAATACTCAAGAGAGAAGAGCTTTAGGAAATAAAGGATGGTTAATGCGATAAGACATACACGAATCACAATCTCATTGATGAAAACCGGCACAGTCGTCTTTAATAATACGAAAGAATACGCACTTAATACACTCAACAGCCCAAGGACTAAGATATAAGGAAAGATACACGAGAAGTATTCCGTAAACAATTTCGATTGATCCGCATAATATGCAATGATAGCCGGCTTAAATACCACAAGAACCCCAGACAATACCGCAAAACCAACAAGAGGAAAGATAAGCATGATACCAAAATACCCATAATGCCTCCTATCTGCATTCTGGAATTGAGGAAAGTACCGAGTAGTGATGGCATTGATCCCCATCGGTAAAAAGGTTGAGACAATAGCTGAAAAAGAAAACAGCATCTTCAGCAAACCTACCTCCTGCTGCGAAAGATAATTCGGCTGAATGATAAGAATGTTCACATACCCGATGAATAATCCCAGATAATTAACGATAATATTTTTGATTCCCTGCCTTTGTATAACACCCATTCTATTTTGTTCTTTTATTTCTGTAAATTTGCCACGGTTAGAAACGCCAAAATTGCGAATAAATTAGGTAACGAATAAAAGAGGCAGATGAAAGTAGTTATTTTATGTGGGGGCTTAGGCACAAGGCTCAAAGAAGAAACCGAATACAAACCCAAGCCAATGGTGGAGGTCGGTGGTCGCCCCATTCTTTGGCATATCATGAAGCAATACAGCTCTTATGGCTTTAATCAATTCGTGTTGTGCCTCGGTTATCGCGGCGATGTTATCAAAGATTACTTCTATAATTATGAAATCCGCAACAACGACTTCACATTAACACTCGGCAAGGATGGAATCAAAACTCATAACTCCCATTCCGAAACAGGTTGGGAAATTACCTTCGCCGAAACAGGTCCTTATTCCATGACTGGAGCAAGAATCAAGAAGATTGAAAAGTATATTGATGGCGATTCATTCTTCCTCACCTATGGCGATGGCGTAAGCAGCGTAGATATTAATAAACTCCTTGCTTTTCACAAATCTCATGGCAAGATTGCAACGGTTACAGGCGTGCTTCCGCCCTCTCGTTTCGGGGAATTAATGACCGATGACATTATCGTAGAAAGCTTCAATGAAAAACCACAGGTTCATTCTGGCGGTTTCATTAATGGCGGTTATTTTGTGTTTAATAAATCCTTCTTCAACCATCTTTCTGCCGATGAAAATTGCATTCTCGAAAGACAACCTTTGGAAGATATTGTTAAAGCAAAAGAACTCTGCATCTACAAGCACGAAGGTTTCTGGCAGTGCATGGATACCTATCGCGATTTTGAATATCTGAATGGTTTGTGGCGCGATGGCAAAGCTGAATGGAAGGTTTGGTAATTAAAAATACTATTATGGAGCAGGTACACATTTTTTTTTATACTCGTCCGCATTTTTCGCGTACCCGTGCATTTTTTTCGCACACCCGTCCTCGAAATTCCTACACCCGTGCATTTTTTTCGCACACCCGTCCTCGAAATTCCTACACCCGTGCATTTTTTTCGCACACCCGTCCTCGAAATTCCTACACCCGTGCATTTTTTTCCTACACCCGTCCACTTTTTTCGCGCACCCGTCCGCATTCTTTCCGTACTAAGGAAAAAATCAATTTACAACATAAATAAGGTCTGATGTTTCAAAATACATTTAAGAATAAAAAGGTTTTCCTCACGGGTCATACCGGCTTCAAGGGCACTTGGATGACGATTTGGCTGGAATTGCTTGGCGCAAAGGTCATGGGGTATGCTTTGAAACCAGAAACTCCTTCTTTATTTAATTATGTAAAGACTCATTTAAAGGTCGAATCTGTGATTCATGATATTCGGGATAAAAAGAAATTGGAACAGGAAATCCTTGCCTTCCAACCCGACTTTATTTTTCATCTCGCTGCCCAACCATTGGTTCGGGAATCTTATAAAATACCTGTTGAAACTTTTGAAGTGAATGTAATCGGCACAGCAAATCTTTTGGATGCTGTCCGAAAATTGAAGAAAGAATGCGCAGTTGTAATTGTTACCACCGATAAGGTTTATGAGAATATTGAGAAGGATTATGCCTACAAAGAACATGATAAATTGGGCGGATATGATCCATACAGTGCCAGCAAAGCCGCTGCCGAAATCATAACTGAATCCTATCGTTTATCGTTTTTTAATCCAAAGGAATATTCAAAACATAAAAAGTCCATCGCCACAGCCCGTGCCGGAAATGTTATTGGCGGCGGGGATTATGCAGCAGATAGAATTGTACCTGATATTTTCCGAGCTTTATCGAAAGCCACGATTATTAATGTCCGCAATCCAAAAGCAATTCGCCCTTGGCAACATGTCCTGGAGCCACTTTCAGGATATTTGACTTTAGCTGCCGCAATGAAAAAAGATCCTGAAAAGTTTGCCACTGCCTATAATTTCGGACCAAAATTAAAGGATGCCAGGGATGTGGAAGAATTGGTAAAACATGCCATCAAAACATGGGGCAAAGGAAATTACATCCTCGAAAACCAAAAGAATGCTCCACACGAAGCCGGCACCTTGAAATTGAATATCAAGAAAGCAAAAAAGGAACTCCATTGGAAACCGAAATGGAATTCGGATGTTGCCATTGAGAAAACCATCAATTGGTATAAAGGAAGTTTGACGAAAGGGAACGATAAATTTGGGTTGTGTGTCAAGGATATTGAGGAATATTTGAAATAGAATAATTATAGAATGAAATCATTACAAAACAAAATTACTTCCTGTCGAATTTGTGGTTCCAAAGAATTGCAAAGAGTAATTCTATTGCCGCAAATGCCTTTAACAGATGAGTTTATTACTAAAGAAAACATTGGCAAAGAATTCCTCGGTGATATTGAAATTGCCATTTGTATGAGTTGTGGTTGTTCGCAAAATATCAATAACACTGATATGGATGAATATTACAACGAATACACATACAGCGTTCAATCATCTGGTTTTGCGATTCAATTTATGAAAACTTTGGCTGAAAGATTAAAGGAACGATTTTTTAATTTTGTTTCAAAGCCAAAAGTAATTGAGATAGGAAGTGGCACTGGCGAACAGCTTTTGGAATTTAAGAAACTTGGATTTGATGTTTTAGGAGTTGAGCCTTCAAAGAAATTGGTTGATTATGCTAATGGAATTGGAATTCCTACCCTACATGCTTTCTTTGATGAATATATCAGTGAAAAATTGCCAAAAGATTTTCAAAATACTGATTTGATTATTAGCAGTTATACATTTGATCATATCCCTCAACCGGTTTCTGTTTTGAATAAAATCCATTCTATTTTAAAGCCAGGCGGAATCATGGTTCATGAGGTTCATGATTTGGGATTGATAAAGCAACGCAATGAATTTTGTTTGTTTGAGCATGAGCATTACACCTACTTGAATGAAAGAACCATGTCTTATGTTCTTGGGCAAAATAGTTTTGAGATGGATTGTTTTGATTTATTGACCCAAAAGGAAAAACGCGCAAATTCATTATTGGTCGTGGCAATGAAAGCAGATTCAATAAAGAATTATCCATTAGACATTAATTTTGAAATTGAAGAATTAAAGAAGCTCAATTCAAACGTTCTTGAATCAATTGAAAGGATTCAAGATTGGTTGAAAGATTCCCATACGAACGGGACTTCAATTGTTGCTTATGGTGCAGGTGGTCGAGGTGTTATGACAATTGCTGCATTAAATGATTATTTTCACATAAAATATATTGTTGATAAGAATCCAAAGGCGCAAAATATTTTTGCTCCCAAATCTCATTTACCAGTTTATGGAATTGAAGAGTTAGGAATGAATCGTGCTGATAAGATTCTTGTTTTTAGTTTTGGTTATTTCAATGAAATTGTAACCGAACTTGTTGAAAAGTTTGGATACAAGCCAGAACAATTCACCTCAATTTTGGATTTATTGGAATTGAAACATGCCTGATATCATCATTCACGGAGCAACAAGTTTTTTGGGCAAACACTTTATTAGGAAACTGATTTCAAATCAAATTCCTATTACTGTTTTGGCTCGTGAATCTTCTGATATATCTGCTGTTGAAAATAGTTCTTTTGTCAGAATAATTCGTTACAAGAAATCCTTGAGCGAGATTAATACTGATACCTTAAACCATGCCTCACCTTCATTCTTTGAATTTTCCTGGCATGGTGTTTTTGGTGCTGACCGTAATATTCCTGAACAAATTTCCGTAAATATACCTCTGATTATTTCTTCAATAACCTTGGCTCACCAAACAAATTCAAAGCATTGGATTGGTATTGGATCACAAGCTGAATACGGAAATTTAGATAAACGAATTACTGAATTGGATGAATGCAATCCAACTACTCTTTATGGTAAATCAAAATTGTGGTGTTCTCAAATATCATCAGAACTTTGTAAGTCATATAATATTGAGCATTCATGGTTGCGGTTGTTTTCGGTTTATGGTCCTGATGATAACCATGAATGGCTGATTCAATATTTGATTAAGGAAATGCTTAATGATAAAGATATTAATGTTACCAAGGGAGAGCAATTATGGGATTATCTTTTCATTGATGATATTTCTGAAATGCTTTTCAAATTGAAGGATGTTAATGGAGTTGGTATTGCAAATCTTGGTTCTGGGAAAGGCGTGAAAGTTCGATATATTATTGAAAAGATCAAGGAATTAACTGAATCCAAATCTCAAATAAATTTTGGTACTATTCCTTATCGTGAGGATCAGGTAATGCTGATGGAGGCTGATATAACTCGACTTTCAAATCATTTGAATTGGAAGCCGGAAACAAACATGGAGGAGGGATTAAAGAAAACTATTGAATCTTTTAAAGTAAAAGTATAGATGAAAAAAACGGATCTAGTCCAAACAACAAAAAATATCCGAAAGGCTTTGCTGATGATGAATCATCGGTCGAATGCTTCTCATTCAGGTTCAGCATTGTCTATCGTGGAATTGCTTACAGTGCTTTATTTCAAATATCTGAATGTTGATCCTGAAAATCCAAAAGATCCGAAACGGGATAAGTTTATTTTGAGTAAAGGACATGCGAGTAGTGGGTTGTATGCAACTCTCGCCGAACGTGGTTTCTTTGATAAGAGTTACTTAGATCGGTTTTATGTTGATAATGGAATACTTCCCGGGCATATTGACTTTGAAGCTGCTCCAGGTTTGGAAAGTGCTGCGGGGTCGTTAGGTCATGGACTTTCTGTCGGAATGGGGATGGCTATTGCTGCTAAGTATCAGAAATTGAAATCAAGAGTTGTAGTGATGATTAGTGATGGTGAATTGAATGAAGGAAGTATCTGGGAACCTTTGTTGCTTGCTCCGCATTTGAAGTTGGATAACTTGACCGTAATAGTAGATTACAATAAAATCCAGAGTTTCGGAATCACTAATGAAGTGATTAATCTCGAACCTTTGAATGAGAAATTGAAAGCTTTCAATTGGCATGTGATAGAGATAAACGGGCATGATATGAAGGAAATCGAACAGGCTTTGAATGCAAAGACTTCTCAACCTAAAATAATTATTGCTCATACGATAAAAGGAAAAGGAGTGAGCTATATGGAGAATAAATTGGAGTGGCATTATCGTTCGCCGAATAAGGAATTATTGGATCAGGCATACGGGGAAATTGACAATTGATATGAGAAAGACTTTTTTAAAAACTTTGGTGGAGGAGGCTCGTAAAGATGAGCGGATATTTTTGATTACTCCTGACATCGGTTATTCTGTTTTGGAGCCTTTTATGAATGAATTCCCAGAGCGATATTTGAATGTGGGGGTGGCGGAACAAAATGCTGTTTCTATTGCAGCGGGGATGGCTTTGAGTGGCTTGGTGCCTTATGTTTATACTATCAATCCTTTTGTTTGCATGCGTCCTTTTGAGCAGATACGGGTGGATGTGGCTTATATGAATACCAATGTTCGGTTGGTGGGTGTGGGTGCTGGTTTTTCTTATGGTGCTGCGGGTGCTACGCATCATTCCATTGAGGATATTGCGATTATGCGGGCACTTCCGAATATGACTGTTGTTTGTCCGGGCGACCCTTGGGAAGTTGAAAATGCTATCCGGCAATCAGTGAATTATAAAGGACCTATGTTTTTCAGATTAGGGAAGCAGGGGGAGCCGATTATTAATAATCCTAAAACGAAATTTATTATTGGGAAGGCAATAAAGGTGAGGACGGGGAAGGATTTGCATATCATCAGTACGAGTAATACTTTGGAGATTGCGAATAATGTTTGTGAGTTATTGAAGGCAAAGGGCATCAGTGCGAGCCTGATAAGTATGCATACCATCAAGCCGTTTGATGTGAGGATGGTGAATGAATTATTGAAAACCAAGAAGCCGATATTCTCGGTGGAGGAACATAATATCATCGGGGGGCTTGGGTCTGCGGTGGCGGAGGTGATTGCTGAAAGCGGCTTTAATCCTTTGTTTAAACGCTTTGGGGTGGATGATAAATACTCGCACTATGTGGGCAGCCATGATTTTATCAGAGGCAAATTCGGGATTACGAAAGAGAATATTTCTAAAAATATATTGAAGTTAATTGGTAAAAAATAAGATTATGGAAGACAAAAAAATTGAAATCAGGAGAAACATTTCAGATGAAGAAGTAAATCGAAGAGGTAGTTTTTTAGACCTATTCAAGAACACACCGATACCCGATGAAGAAATTCAAATGAACTTGGGTTTGTATATCAACAGACAAAATTTGTCGAGGATAATTTTTATGCACGACCTCTACAAAAGGATAGTTCCGGTAACAGGTGTTGTAATGGAATTGGGTTGTCGTTGGGGACAGAACCTCGCTTTGTTTCAATCTTTCAGAGGGATGTATGAGCCGTATAATTACAACAGAAAGATTATCGGGTTTGATTCTTTTGAAGGTTTTAAATCCTTGCACGAGAAGGATGGCGATGCAAAAATTTTGTATGAAGGAGCATACAACGTGACTGAAAATTATACCGACCATTTGGAGCAAGTATTGACTCACCATGAAAAAGAAAGTCCGATAAGTCACATCAAGAAATTTGAAATCATCAAAGGTGATGCTACAGAAACCCTTGAAAAATATTTAATAGATCATCCTGAAACAATCATTGCATTTGCATATTTTGATTTTGATATTTATGCTCCAACCAAACGTTGTTTGGAATTAATCAAAGGACATATTACTAAAGGAACTGTTCTTGGTTTTGATGAATTGAACTGGCCTTATTATCCTGGTGAAACACTTGCATTGAAAGAAGTTTTTGGTTTGGATAAATGGCATATTCAACGTTCGCCACTTTGCCCTACCCCATCATTTATTGTAATCGAATAAGGTGACCAAAAAGATTCTGACTATTTCCATTCCTACATGGAACAGGGCAAAGTTAGTCAAGGATTTATTGGATTCGTTAATAGTCCAAATTCTTCAAGACAATTTATCTGACGAAATTGAAATTGTAGTTTCCAATAATGGTTCGGAGGATAACACTCATGAAGTTGTTGAGGAATTAAGAAGTAAATATTCTTTCATTACCTATAATCGAAACGCTTATAACATAGGAGGAAATCCAAATGTCATGAAGTCTATGCAGATGGCGAATGCTGTTTTTTTTATGGTCTTGGGAGATGATGACAGAATAACTGAAGGCAGCTTGAAGCGGATCGTTGATTATCTTAAAAGTAAGCCCGAAGCTGGGATTGTAATAGACTCGCAATATTTTAAAACAAAGTTTCTTGAAGGAGAAATTCCTTTGAATGATTTGTTGAGGAATGAATATTGGAGAATGGGAAATGCAGGAATGTTTGTCATGCGGTCTGTTTTTGCAAAGGATTGTTTGAGTAAATTTGGTAATGATTTTTTCAATGATTGCTGGTCGCAAATTCAGTTTATGATTCTTGGATTGCATGGGGTCGGGATTACAAATCCCGACCTGCGATTGAAAGTTTATACAAAGGATTTAGATATTATTTCTCACTCAATACATGGTGAAGTTACGATCTATACTTCGTTTTATTTGTGGAATACGACCTACTACCAGTTATTCCGAACTATTAAAACTTTAGAGAATATTGTTGATAAGGAAACATCTGATGCAGCAAAAGGATATTTAAAAGGCAGCTTGATTCAAGTTGTTTTTAACATTCTTCAATGTGGAGTTTTTATTGATTCAAAAGAGGAAAGACAAAAGACAATTGCTCATATCAGAAAGAACCTTCATCAGTTTTCTTCTTATGAAAAACGGTTCTTGAGGATTATTCTTTTTGAATTAATGCTTCCAAGTTCTTTGGCAAGATTATTATCAAACGTTTTCATTTTTTTGTTGAAAGGGAAAACCGGAATCATTAAGAAAAATTACTTTGTTAGAGCCGAAAGAAATAAAAGAGAGAAGGCAAAAAAAGCTAAATCTATTGATGTTCGGATATTGGAATTCTCAAATGAGAATTAGTTATTCCAAAACAATCTTCTTAACAGTTTTGTCACTGCCTGATAGCATTTCTACAAAGTAAATTCCTTTTGCTTTATTAGTCAAATCAAGGCTGAATTGATTGATTCCTTCTAACTGATTCTTTAATTCCGAATGGACAACTTTGCCTTCAATGCTTAGAATTTTTATTTCTAAAGATGAATTTTTTGAAGAAGAATATTCAATTGAAATTTTACCGTTTGAGATGTTAGGGTAGATTGATATATCAGATAAATTATAAGAAATATCATTAATTCCTTCACTGTTAGTCGGTGCATATTTATAGAAATCTTGAAGGTCATTTACATAATTATTGATTGCACCAGTTCCGCAATATCCACACTTATTTACAGAAAATGCAACTGCACTTAATCGTGGAACTCCGGGCATATCCTGAATGGCAGACCAAGAATTTGCAGTGGTATCATAAGACCACCAATGGCTGTATAAATCTGCAAAAGACCATGTAGTAGAACCCGTCCCAACAAAGCCTTTGCCAAGCATTACGAATGATGTTGTTTCATAAGAATTAGATGGCAAGTCGGCAATTTGAGACCATGTATCTGTTGCATTATGATACTTCCAAAAATCTGCTACGGGCGAACTTCCATCTTCACCACCACCTACATATCCATTATTTCCAATTGCAAAACTTGTGGGGCATCTTGCACTTCCTGGGAAATTAGTTTTTTGAGACCATGTATTAGTTCCAGAATTATATTCCCAGAGATCATTAAAATAAGAATTGTTTTGCCAACCTGTTCCAAAATATCCTTTTGTACCTATGGCGAAACTTGTTCCTCCGTATCTGGCACTCCCTGGAAAGGAAGCAATTGCTGACCATGAATTTGCAGTGGCATCATAAGCCCAAAAATCATTTACATAATTAGTGGAGGGATAATTACTGCATCCTGACCCGACATAAGCCGTATTACCAATTACAAAACTGACTGCACTAACTCTGCTTGGTCCGGCATAATCTGCTTTTTGTGTCCATGAATCACTCGTCGGATCGTACTGCCACAAATCGTTTAATACGGCATTAGTTTCATAATTCAAACCGATGGCAATATAGCCTTTGTTTCCGATAGCAAAGCCAACTGCGGCTTGTCTTTTCATTCCACCCAAATCAGTTTTCTGTGTCCAAGAATATTGGGCATGTACCATCCCCATCATTCCTCCGAACAACAAGGCAACAAGTAAGATTTTTTTCATGACTTTATGTGATTACTGTAACACAATTTTCTGAATAGCCTTTTCATTGGCATTGACTAATTCCACAAAGTAAATTCCTTTTGCTGCATTGCTTAAATCAAGATCGAAATGATTCATTCCTTCAACAAAATACTTTGATTCGGATTGAATAATTTTGCCATTAATGTTAATAATTTTTATTTCCATAGATTCACTTTTTGCAGAAGAATATTCTATAGAAAATTTACTATTTGAGATGTTTGGAAATATGGAATAATGAAAATCATTTACTGATAAATCATTAGTACCTTCGCCACTTGCTGGGGCATATTTCCAAAAATCTGTTAAATCTTGTGTGAAGTCATTGTATCCGCCAGTTCCGCAATATCCCGCATTGCCAATGGCAAATCCCACTGTGCTAACTCTTAATGTGCCGCCCATATCAGCAATCGCAGCCCAAGTATTTGATGCAGGATCGTATCTCCAGAAATGATTTTGAAGACCAATGTTTGGGTATGCAGTAGAACCTGTTCCTACATAACCTTTGTTATAAATTACAAAACTCGATGGTCCAAATACAATACTTGGAAGGCTTGCAATTGCTGTCCAGGAATCTACTGCTGGATCGTATTTGTAAAAATCGCTGAAGCCGGAACCTCCATCTAATCCTGCACCATAATACCCATAACCATTTATTGAAAAACCTGCTCCTGAAGAGCGCGGAACACCAGGATATGTCGCTTTTTGTGTCCAGATATCAGTGGTTGGATTATATTCGTAAAAGTCATTAAAATATTGTGCTGAATTATAACCGAAACCTGCATATCCTTTTGTTCCTATTGAAAAGCCTGAACCTGAATACCGGGCAGTGCCTGGGAAGCTTGAAATTTGTGACCAGGTGTTTGCTGTTTGGTCGTATTTCCAAAAGTCGTTTCTGAAATGATAAGATGGATAATTATCCGACCCCAAGCCAACATAGGCAACGGTGCCGATGACAAAATAGGCAGGATTATATCTGGCAGTACCTCCATAGTTTGCCACTTGAGTCCAGGCATTGGTAGTTGGATCATAAGACCAGAAATCCTGTTCCAAACCTAATGATTCATAATTTAAACCAAGCCCAATGTAACCCTTTCCAGCTATTGCAAATCCGCAGGCTGATTGTCTTTTAACACCGCCGACATCGGCTTTTTGAGTCCAGGTGTTTTGGGCGATTGTGATGCCTGCTGTTACAAGGAACAAGAGGGTAAAAAGTAAGATTTTTTTCATTTTTTTATTTATTAAATTATTATATAATGTTTAGAAATTTTGGAGCGACAAAGTTACAAAAAAGAATTGACACCACAAATATATTTATCATATTCCAATTTTTATTTATAGCAAAGCCAACTGCGGCTTGTCTTTTCATTCCGCCTAAATCGGCTTTCTGTGTCCAGGAATATTGGGCCTGTACCATCGCCATCATTCCAAAGAACATCAGGGCAACAAGTAAGATTTTTTTCATGTCTTTTATAATTTATGAGGTGCAAAGATAGGGAATATTTGAGAATTGCAAGAACGAAACCCTAATTAAAATGGGACAATTATCTATGCAATTCAGAGGCTCGTTTCAGAAAAGATGCCTTATCGTCCCCTCCAGATGACCAATCAAAGTGTCCATACGACCAATCAAAGTACCGATACGAACAAACAAAGTCCCCAGACGACCAATCAAAGTGCACAGATGGAAAATCAAAGTCCCCAGACGACCAATCAAAGTCCCCATACGACCAATCAAAGTGCCCATACGACCAATCAAAGTGTCAATACGACCAATCATAGTATCCATACGACCAATCAAAGTATCCATACAACCAATCGTTTTCGACTTTCAAGGTTAAAAACACCTGCAAAGTAAAGTGATTATCCCATTTTGAAATACAACCCAGGAAATCCCAAAAAGAAGGCAAGAAAAAATTAAAATTAAAGGAACCTTTCGCAGCTCCTTTTTGACAATTATTTAACCTCGAAAAATCAGCTTTTAAAAATTTATTTGAAAACAAAAAACGCTTTTTGAAAAAATCAGATTTGATAATAAATCAAAAATCCTGTTCAAAAACCTTCAAAAAATGGGTTCAAAAAAATAATCTCAAGAAAAAACAATATAGCCCTGCATCCCCTGAAATCAACCATCTTGGTACATTTCGACAAAAATACGAAGAAAATAATTTTGGGTTTCTATTGTTATTAAATAAATTTAATTTAGATTTGCACCCTCAAAAATAAATACCAAATAAATAATCTAATGATAAAATCAAACCAAACAGTAATTGACCACGGTAAAAAGTATGACGGCATTTTGGTCTATGTCAACGGAGAACTTTTAATTCTCCCCGCCCCCATCTACCCTCCTTTTATCACCGAGTATAACATTTTTAAAGGCTTGAATGTAACCTTCAAAGAAAAAATCGCAATCGGCGGCACCGATATTTCCGGCTTCAAAACCCAAAAAACCACCGACAAACGTAATGGCTGCATTACCTTCGGTGCTCTGGCAGAAACCGGATATGCGTTTGCAACCGTAATCGGCGACGAAGTTTTACAGGGAAAAATGAACTGGACAAAACCAAAATTGTTCAACCTGCCCGATGAAACTTCTTTAGGAACAATGAAATCAATTAATGATGCATTGTCCCCTTTTATAGGCGATGTAAGGTTCACTCCTTATTTAATCACAGCCGCAGTTCTTGGAGCAGCTATGAATCAGCGTCATACTTCCGAGTTAAGTATGGGTGCATTGACGAGCGAGCATGTTTTGATCAATCAGGCAAAAAAATATGCCTTGAAAACGAGCATTCCTGCACAAGAATTAAGCTTGAAAGCAATGACCAAACTATTAAGCCACATGGGTGCTGAATTTAAAGGACATTTTATCGAATTGAATCACATTGTTGATACCGGAATTCATCACGACCACTTGCTTGGCAAAATTTTGAAATCAACAGATCATTCAAATATTTCCGGTGCCCAAATAAAAATCCTTGAACACCCCGAACATTTCACACATTCCAATCTTCTTGGAGATTATGAATTGCAGGAATTTCCTTCCGGCACCTGGCGATTTGAAGTTTCGTGTGTTGGATATATAACCATAGTTGTAATTCTAACTATTGAAAAAAGCGAAATTGTTCACCACGATTTTATGCTGATTCCGGTTTAAAAGAATTTAAAATAAATTTCGGTTCTCTTGGGGCGGGTGAGGGGGATTTAGAGGGCTGGTTTTGCCATTTCTTCGTACACTGTTGTGGAGATGGTGCTGATTAGTTCTTCGAGTTGTTTGTAGTCGTTACCTTTAGTCATGATACCTAAAAGATACGGGTTTCCTTTGAGGTAGATGATGCCGAATTCGTGGAGTTCTTTGTTTTCTTGGGTGCGTTCGCCGAATTTGCGGGCTACGATTATATTTTTGTCGAGCTTTTTGGTGATGCCTTCGTTGAAGTCGGATTTGGTAAGTAGTTCGAGGGCGTATTCGGAGAGGTCGTTGCTTAAATAACTGCCGTTGCATAGGACTCTGAAGAGGCGGGAATATTCTTCGGCATTGGCGATATATTCTTTGTATAAATCGCAGGGTGGGAGTTGGAGGTCGGTTAATAATTTGTTGAGGGAGCCGGTTTTGCAGGCTTCTACGATGAGGTAGGCAGCGTCGTTATCGGAGTAACATATTGCGTATTGGAGGAGTTCTTTGATGGTGTAATAGTTGCCGAGTTGGAGGGCGTGGTTGAGGATATTTTGTCCTTCGACGGCACTTAGATGTTTGGTGAAATGTATCTTTTTATCGAGCATGGCGGGGTTGTCTTCGGCATCTTTGAGCATTGCCATCACGAAGGCTACTTTGAGGAGGCTTGCGAGGTTGTATTTTTGGTCGTTGTTAATGCCGAACCATCCGTCGGCACTGTTTAGGATATTGAAATAGACGGAGGCGGATGTTAGTGTTTTATCGTTTTTCTTTTCTTCTATCAAGGCATTTATTTTTTCTTTTAAGGGATTGAGTTTTGGATCTTCGGTGGCGACTTCGGCGAGCAGAATGGGGTGGACAAAGGTGTTTCGGTTTATTTGTACGAGGTTGTATGGGAGGTTGCAACTTTCTTTTTGTTCTTCGCTATGGGCTACGGGGATGTTGAAATGATTGATGTAAAGGTTATAGGGAATGGCGATGATTAATGCGATTATCAGTACCCAGTAAAGCGGGATTCGGCGTGTCATGGAGTACCATTTTTCGACGATGATTTGTTTCATCTTTTAAATGGTTTTCGCCATTTCGTCGTAGGCGATTACCGATATTTCGGCGATGATTTCCTGGAGCTGGGCATAGTCTTTTCCGCGAGTCATTATTCCTATTAAATAGGTGTTTCCTTTGAGGTAAATTATTCCGTATTCGTGCAACTCACGGACTTTATCTATTCCTCGTTCGCCGAACTTGCGGGCTACGATTAAATTTTTGTCGAGGTTCTTGATAAGTCCTTTATTGAAGTCGCTTTTGGTGAGCAAGGTGAGGGCGTATTCGGATAGGTCGTTGCTTAAATAACTGCCGTTGTATAGGATGCGAAAGAATCGGGACATTTGTTCTGCGGTGAGGAAATATTCGGTGTGCAATTCTACGGGAGGGAGGTTTAATTCGGCAATTAATTTCTGTAGGGAGCTCCATTTAAAATTATTCAGTATCAAAAAAGCGGCATCGTTGTCGGAGTATGACACGGCATATTGGAGGAGTTCTCTGATGGTGTAATATTTCCCTGGCGGCAGTTGATGTTGGAGGATTGCTTGGTCATGATATTCTTCGGAATGCTTGGCATAGAATACTTTTTTATCGAGGATAGCGGGATTTTCTTCGGCTTCTTTGAGGATGGCAATCATGAATGCTATTTTTATCATGCTGGCGGGGTTAAATTTTTCATCAGGTTTGATGACGAACCATCCATCGGCGTTGTTCAGATTATTAAAATATACCGCTGCGGAGGTTAATCCTTCGGCTTTCTTGGTATTAAGATAGATATTTATCTTTTCTTTCAGGGGCATCAGTTTTTCATCTTCAGTGGCGACGTCGGCGAAGAGGATGGGATGAATTAATCGGTTGTTTTTGTCGCTGACGAGGTTGTAGGGGAGGTTGCAATCGTCTTTTACATCCTCGTTATGGGCGATGGGAAGATTAAAATGGTTGATGTAAAGATTATAAGGAATGGCGGCTAACAGGGCAATGATAAGTACCCAGTAAACAGGGAGTTTCCGGGTTAGTGAATACCATTTGGCTGCCAGATGTTGCTTCATGGTTACAGGGGTTTCATCATTTCGTCGTATGCCATGAGGGAGAGGTCGGAGATGACTTCTTGCAGTTGTTTATAATCATTGCCACGGGTCATGATTCCTATTAAATAGGGTTGATTCTTGATATATACGATGCCGAATTCATGCAGTTCTTTATAATCTTCTATTCCGCGTTCCCCAAACTTGCGGGCTACGAGGACGTTGTTATCTAATTTCTTTACCAATCCTTCTTTGTAATCGCTTTTCGAGAGGAGGTCGAGGGCATATTCTGACATATCATTACTTAAATAACTGGCATTAAACAATACTCTGAAGAACCGCGACATTTCTTCTGCGGTGAGGTAATATTCGATTCGCATTTTGGGTTCGGGGAGGTCTAAACTGCTTGCCAAAGTGGTCAAGCCCTCCCATTTAAAGTTGTTGACGACCAAAAAAGCGGCATCATTGTCGGAATAGACTGCGGCGTAATACAGCAATTCTCTGATGGTATAGGATTTTCCTTCCGGCAGCTTGTGGTCGAGGAACAGTTGGTCGCCATTGGCGGGGTTGTGCTTGCCGTAATATACTTTTTTATCCAGGATTTCGGGGTTGTTTTCTGCCTCTTTCAGCATGGCGATGATGAATGAAACCTTCATCATACTGGCAGGATTGAATTTCTCATTCCCATTCACCGAAAAGCCGCCATTGGCATCGTTTAGGGCATTAAAATACACCGATGCCATCTTCAATTCATGCCCCATTTTATCATTAATATAGGTATTCATCCGGTCCTTCAGCGGCATGAAGCGTTGGTCCTCGGTCAGCCCGGTAATGAGGCGAAGGGGGTGGGTTAATTTGTTGCTATTCGTCTCATGAATCAGCTTGTAAGGCAGCAAACGATCTTCCGCCACTTCCTCGTTATGGGCGATGGGGAGCTTGTAATTATTAAGATACAAATTGTAGGGCAACGCTGCTGTAAGCACAATAATCAACACCCAATAAACCGACACGCCGCGGGTGATAGAGTACCATTTGTTATTAATCTTTGCTTTCATAGTTTTATGAATTAATTTATGGTATGATTTAAGGTATTTAATACCGGTTTTAAGCGGAAAACGGGCGTAGTGGTCATGACTTTAATCGTAGAAGTCATGACTTTTAAAACAGTGGTCATGACTTTAACCGCAGAAGTCATGACTTTTAAAACAGTGGTCATGACTTTAATCGTAGAAGTCATGACTTTAATCGTAGAAGTCATGACTTTTAAAACAGTGGTCATGACTTTTAAAACAGTGGTCATGACTTTAATCACAGAAGTCATAACTTCTACCGTTCCAGTCATGCCCTTAAACGCCAAAAATACCATCTTCCCAATCATTTTATTATTGTTTTAAGAGATTTTATTCATCGAATCGTAGATCATCTTCGAGATATTGCTCAACAACACGGAGAGGTTCTTCTTATCGCCACCCTTGCTCATAATGCTGATAATATAAGGCTTGTTCTTTAAGTAAATAATGGCGAATTCGTGCACCTCCATCGCGGCGGCAACTTCGTTTTCGGCATAATAATGAACCACCTTCGCGTCCTTCCCGATGTGTTTCAAAATACCATCGTGGAAGGAGGTATTGGTCATCAATTCCAAGGCAAATTCAGAATGAGCCTCGGTGAGATAACCTGCCGTATAGAGCACCTTCAGGAGCCTGGTGTAATCGTAGATAGCCGTCATATAATCCCTGTCATTCACCCCCGGAAACGGCTCCTGAATGGAGGAATACAGGTTCTTCAAAACCGAGGAATCAACGTACGGATTCAGGGCAATCGTAGCGTTATCGTCGTTGCAGGCAAACATGCTGTACATCAGGCTGCGAATGGTGAACATCTTGTTATTTTCGAGGCATGCCGCAGCTTTATCTTGCTTCGGAATCGGGACTTGCTTGGTATATAATACCTTTTTATCGAGCAGCTCGGCGTTCCTCTCGCTCTGCTTTAATAAGGCAATCATCTTCGCCACCGCAAGCATGTCGGTAGGATGGTATTTCTCGTCCTTATTGATGCTAAACTGGGAGTTATCATCCAACGCGCAGTAATAAACCGATGCCGTTTCGATCACCTTAGTCTTGATAAAGCTCTCGACATAATCATTCACCTGCTTCTTGATAACATCGTACTTCCTATCCTCGCCCTTCACATCCGCCAGCAACAATGGGCGTGTGAATTTGTAATCATTCTCGCGAATAATATTCAATGGCGACACACACTTCACATCGGCTTGCGCCACCTTCGCAGGTTCTTCGGCATGGAAGTATTTAAAGGTATAATTCAAACCATAAATTGCCGCAGCAGAAAAGGTAAGTATCAAATAAAGAGGAATCTTTTTACCGAGTAAAAAGTTCTTGCGTTCGTCTTCTATTTTCATATCTTATTAAAATTGGTTATTATTAATTACGGTGCAAAGGTAAACTAAAAAAAAGTGGTAAAACAACCATAACCGCCATTTTTAGGCTTAATTATTTGTATCCTTCAACACATTCTTAGAATTCTCCAAGTGTAAGCACTCGTAAAGCCCCGTTTTCTGACTAACATCTCCCCGTAAAATCCCCTCTCGGATTCTCCATCCACCATTTTTTATCTTTGCATCCTAATGAATTGGATCGAGATTTTAGGATTTATCACCGGCATCATAGCCGTTTGGCTCACCATCAAAGAGAATATTTGGTGTTGGCTTTTCGGTATCATCAATGTCATTCTTTATTTCATCCTCTTCTTTGATCTCCGCCTCTATGCTGATGCTTGGTTGCAAGCGTTCTATGTCGTTTCCCAGATATACGGTTGGATAATCTGGCGAAAAGGCTCCATCCCAAGCGAAGAATTAACCGTTACCTTTTGCAGTAACACCATCCTTTTTCGTTGCATTATTATCACCCTTGCGATGACCTTTCTCTTCGGATACTACTTCAGCAATTACACCGCGGCAGCCCTTCCCTGGTGGGATTCGAGCCTCATGGCTGCCAGCCTTACCGGCACCTGGATGGCAGCAAATAAAAAAATCGAAAACTGGATCGTCTGGATCATCGCGAACTTCATCTACATCCAAATATACATCGTCAAAGACACGTACCTCACTGCCCTTCTCTACGCCGTTTTCCTCGTTTTGGCGATACAAGGTTTCTATTCATGGAAAGAATCATACAACCGAACCAGCAAGTTTTAAAAATCGCGCTCGTAGGTGCCGAATCCACCGGAAAGACTACGCTTGCCCAGCAATTAGCTGCCCATTACGACACGCTTTGGGTGCCGGAATTTGCCAGAGAATACATCGCCAACCTGTCCCGTCCTTATACCCTTGAAGACATCGAGCAGATCGCGCAGCAACATCAATTAAATATCAAAAGAGAGTACCAACATGCCAGGAAATATTTGTTTGTTGATACCGAAATGATCATTTTGAAGGTGTGGTGTCAAGAGAAATTCCACAGCATTCCGCAATCCATTTCCGACCATCTTTTACATCAGCAATACGACCTCTATTTGGTCCTCGAAAATGACCTCCCGTGGGTCGCCGATTCGGTCCGGGAAAATCCCGATAAAAGAGACTATTTAAAGACCCTTTATTTAGCCGAATTAGAGAAATTAAATGCCCTGTATTTTACCGTTTCCGGAATCGGGAAGGAGCGATTGCAGAAAATTATTGAAGAACTCGATTTCTTTGAATGTGAATTGGATTAATAAATAAACCCTTCTTTTCCCGATGAACGGTTTTTTCTTTAATAAAAAATGATTTCGGTGAATAAGGAATGGTTTTTATTTTATAGAATTCATCAATATGTATGGAATAAATCAATAATTCACCGAAAAAAATGTCGTTTTCTCAACTCTCAATGACAGTTTCCTTGCGGAATGTGTCATTGAGGGGAAACTCAATGACATATTCCGCAAAGAAATTGTCATTGAGTTTAAACCCAATGACATGTTCCGCAAAGGGCTTGTCGTTCCTTCCAAACCGAATCGTCATTTCCTGAAAATTATCGGGAATAATGGGCACCTTTTTGGTGAATTTTTTGGAGATAAAAACAGTCTCTTTTCTCCCTCTTTTTTTGCCCTTCGGGATGCACCTTTTTCGAGGAATAAAAAAAACAATTTCGCGGAAGAAAATGCCGGACTATCCCAGCCCTATTTTTTCTTGTTTAATAAAATCTAAAATCTGCATAGTATCATCTTTTAAATTTTTAGAAGAAACCTCAATTTCGAGAATCGTATCCGCATCGCGCTGCGACAACCCGTGATTATAGGCTTTGTCATAATACTCAAGCATCATCTTTACCCAATTCTCCATATCCCCATTTTCCAAATATTCCAAGCTCTGGTTTAATCGCAAGTTGCCAAGCCGCTTCGCGATCTTCATCGTGCCATCTTTCAAGTCCTCTTTAGGGAATTTCGTATAGTCCCCGACAAGCCTCTTTACCCTGATATCAAAGGGAATGACGACCTTGACGACCTGTGCGAGGCGCATCATTTTATACACCGAATCCGGGATTTTTATCTTACCGATATTCTGGCTTTCGTCCTCCATCCAAACGATTTTATCAGGATTAATGGCAGCCCATTGTAAGGATAATTCATTCTCGAATTGTTCATTCGTCGGAGCCCCCACCATCCCGAGACTCCCGAAAGCAGAGCCTTTGTGATGCGCCAGGTTTTCGAGATCTATCACCTGCTCACCCATCTTTTTTAATTCGAAAAGATAATCCGTCTTCCCCGAACCGGTCATCCCGCCAAGGATTATAATATTCTCTTTCGGCTGAATAAAAGTTTCCAAAGTCCAATGGCGAAAGGTCTTGTACCCACCCATCAAAGTATGCACCTCGAAGCCAGCACTATTCAGCACCCACGCCATAATCCGGCTCCTCAAGCCACCCCTCCAACAGTGAATCAAAACCTTTTTGTCAGGAGCGATTTTCTTTGCCTCCACAATGAAATTACTAAACAACGGACCGACCAATTCATAGCCCTTAATAACCGCTTTTTCGCTGCCATTGTTATTATACACAGTCCCCACAATAGTTCTCTGTTCATTATTGAGCAAAGGGAGGTTGATAGCATCAGGAATATGTCCCTGAATGAATTCGGCAGGACTCCGAACATCAATAACGGCGAGGCTTTTGGCTTTAATGAAAAAATCATCAAGCCCTAAAGCAGCGTTCATTAAATACTGTTGTAGGAGAAAAAATTAGTTGCTCCCGACCTTGGAGAGAAGCGCAAACTCTTCCTCCATAGCGACAACAACCTTGGGACTGTTTTCTATCTTCGCAGGGTAAACCGTTCCGAAAACTTTAGACTTGAACCACTCATGGAAAATAATCAGTTCATGGCTGTCCATTTCCCACCGCTGGTCCTTATCTTCCGAAGCCAATTGATCAAACAACTGCTTACGGCTCTTCCAAACCGCCGCGAAGTCGAAACTTTGGTTGACTAATTCATTCAAAATCCGAAGAATGGTAACATCTCTTCCTCGAACATCTTTGTCTTTCATCGTCCTCTCGATATGTTTGCGCATACTTTCAACCTGTGCCTCGGCGGGATCATTAACCCCCGCCTCTATCTGGCTCATTATCGAAAGAATTCGGATGCCAATGTTCCAGCCTTCCTTGTCTTTGCTTACGGCATTGGTTTCGTTTAAAAGGAGATTGATATTTTTCTTTTCATTCATCAAGAAAGCGACATTGGCAGCGAGGAAAGATCGCTTGCTTTCGAGGAATTCAGAATCGGAATTGGTTTCTTTCAACAGGGAATTTATTACAGAATCTGCCTTATCGAGATCACCTTGGAAGAAGTAGGAATAAAATTCTGTTTCCTTAGCAATACCGTGATTGATAGTGTTCTTGTTGAAATAATCTTGAGCCAATCGGGCATGAAGACCGGAAGCCTTAAAGTCATAAGTATGCAATTCATTGATAGATAAGTTCACGAAAGCGGAACCAAGTCGTCTTTTCTGATAAATTGCGGGGTTTTCTTGAATCAACTCAACTAATTTCAGGCAAGAAGATTTAGCTTCCTCATATAAACCTTTCTTTTGGAATAACTCGAACTCCATTAAGAAAAGGAAATAACCGACATTTGCAGAATTAGTTAAAGTGTATAGACCTTTAAGTTCCATAATAAATTCTTCTAATCTACCTATGTCAACCTTATTGATTGATGAAAAGTCATTATTGACCACAAATTTATAGTACGCATCACATGCTTTATAGGAAGCCACTCTGCAATTCTCATAAAAAACAATTTCCTCTCCTATTTTATTGTATTCAACACTACCGTTTCTTAAACCTAAATACATCTGTTTAAGATGAAGCACTTCAACAAGTTCTGAATACAATTCAAACTTTTTTGCTTTGATTATAATCTTATCATAAAAGCCATTGATATCTTTAGTTAAGGCTCTACCAAGTAGAATATGAGCTTGCATAATTTTTTTTCTTACATCAATAGTCGCTTTAACGTAATCAGGGTATGCATCCTTTCTTTCGACATTAATATCTAATAACAAACATTCATGAATTTTTTCAACCAATCTTTTTGAAAGTTTATCAAATGCTTCAATACTTGCCGTATTTGAATAAATGTTAAACATAATTTCCTCATCAGTCAAGATTTCTTCAGAAATTACCAAATCAAAGAGGTTCGCGGTTTTGGTTTTTGTGTTACCAAATATCTCATCAAAGCAATTTAAATACCGTCTAACGGAATTTATTTCTTCGTTTGTTAACCCTTTTACTAAAACTTTAATGGGTGTAGTGCTGTTTTCTAATGTGCTCATAATGAATTGTATTTTTGTGTTTTTATTTCAATAATTTAGGTGTTTGTCCGAAATGGAAATCTTTGTCCATTGCCCATTGCAAAATCCTCTGTAATTTTGCACCGTGAATAAGTTATATATCGTTTCAAAAGTCATGATTAAGATTCAGGCGACAAAATTAGGAAAAAAAACAATACGAACCAAATAAATAATTAAAAATTACTATTATGTTAGAGATTATCATCGCAATCCTCCTCTCGATAGGAGTAAAAGCAAACCCTGGAGACATCCAAATTTTATCAGACACTTCTACACCAGGCGGAGTAGAACAAGTTACATTTTATGACAATTCCAACGGGAATTCTTATTCCATGATTGGAACTGAACAAAGCGGCTGGGGCATTGCTCCTGCTACGATTAACCCTATTGGTACCGAACAGAGTGGCTGGGGTCTTAAATAAAGAGAAACATTATTAAAACAAATAAATAACTAAAAACAAATTATTATGATTGAAATTATTATCGCGATCCTCCTTTCGATAGGAGTAAAAGCAAATCCAGGTGACATAACTATTGTGTCAGACACTTTCGAACCAAATGGTACAGAGCATGTGATGTTCTTCGACCAAGCCCCATGTAACGGTTATGTTATGATTGGTACTGAACAAAGCGGTTGGGGTCTAAAATAAACTTTTATTAACTAAATAAACAAAGTCATGGTAGAAATCTTAGTTTGCTTGTTGATGTCCTGCGGAATCAACTGCACTTGTGCCGACATTACTGTTACCAAAGATAATGTCGAAGGTAATAGTGGAAAAGAAAAAGTCAATTTTATTGACGCAGCTACTGGTCAATCCTTTGTTGCAATAGGCACAGAGCAGAGCGGCTGGGGACTTAAATAGTCTTTATTTATTATAATTAACCTAATTGTCATTTCCCTTGGGGAGGGAGTGAATTATAAACGGAGTGAATCATTTCACTCCGTTTTTTATTGATAAAAATCCAATCTAAAATGAATAAATCGTTGTCGGAGGTGGACCTGTTTGAGTTTCTGGAAGCCAAGCATCTTCAATACAATCAAACATCTTTTATCGAGAGTGATCCTATTTCTATTCCACATGGTTATAATAAGAAGGAGGACATCGAGATCGCAGCCTTTCTTACGGCGACCATTGCGTGGGGACAGCGGGTTTCGATTATCAAATCGGCGACGAAATTGATGGCGTTGATGGACAATTCTCCGCACGATTTTATCTTAAATCATTCCAAGAAAGAGATGAAGCCGTTCGAGAAATTTGTCTATCGCACATTCAACGGCAAGGACTGCATTTGCTTCATCAATTCTCTCCAGAATATTTACCAAAATCATGGCGGCATTCATCCTCTTTTTTCTTCCTCGATTACTAAAAAAGATGCCAATATGATGAATGGAATTGCCGCATTCCGAACCATCTTTTTTGAAGGAAATAAATCGTACCGTACCGAGAAACATTTTTCTGATCCTACTAATAATTCTGCCTCGAAACGCATCAACATGTTCCTCCGATGGATGATTCGGAGTGATAAAAATGGCGTTGATTTCGGTTTGTGGAAAGACCTTAATCCAAGCCAATTGGTATGCCCCTTGGATATTCATTCGGGGAGGGTGGCGCGGACTTTAGGCTTATTAAATAGGAAGCAAGATGATTGGAAAGCCGTCGTCGAGCTGACCGATATGCTCAAAAAATTCGACCCTAACGACCCAGTGAAATACGATTTCGCCTTATTCGGCTTGGGAGTGTTTGAAAAATGGGGTGATATCGGGTACTAAATAAAATTCACAAACGCTCTCCTCCCCACCATTTTCCGATGCCTCCTATAATATAGGAGTGATCAAAAGGGCTTTCCTATTGTAATTCCTCTAAAGAGGGTCTCCGAAAACGAGTTTGGCTTAACTTGGAACGAGTTTGGCTTAACTTGGAACGAGTTTGGCTTAACTTGGAACGAGTTTGGCTTAACTTGGAACGAGTTTGGCTTAACTTGGAACGAGTTTGGCTTAACTTGGAATGAGTTTGGCTAAATCTTTTGCGGGCAAAAGTTAAAATTTATAAATAAATGTTGCAACATCTAATTTTTTTCATATCTTTGCGCCCTTGAAAAAAAGTAGAGGTTTGAAACAATAAATAATAATAATAAATAATTAAGTAAAAAATGGAAAATTTAGAAACAATCGGTGTCGCAGATGACACCACAGAAAAGACAACCTGGACGCTGGATGCGATGCACTCACGCATCGGATTTTCAGTTCGGCACATGGTAATTTCGGAAGCGCATTGACACTTTAATTCGTTTAAAGTAGAAGCGAATTCCTTAAAAAATGGCTTCGCAGGCGGCGATGTCGAAGTGCGGATTGATGTGAAGAGCATCGAAACAGAAATGGCAGATCGGAATGGTCATCTTTTGTCAGATGATTTTTTTAATGCCGAAAAATTCCCTGAAATCGTGTTCAAAAGCACAGCCGTTGTTGGAGTCATTAATCCTGATGATGAAGAAGCGGAAACCTACAAGGTACGCGGAAACCTGACCATCAGGGATATTACCAAAGAGGTAGAATTCCAAGTAACTTACGGCGGACAAATTGTCGATCCTTATGGATTCACCCGCGTCGGATTCAAGGTTACGGGAGTCATCAATCGTTTCGATTTTGATTTGAAATGGAATGCCCTGCTCGAAACAGGAAGCGCGATGGTGGGCAAGAATGTGAAGATCAATTGCGACCTGGAACTGACAAGAAAATAATCAATAATAATAATAATTTAATAAAAGAAGAAAATGAAAAACGTAAAAATGTTATCGCTGTTAATCAGCCTTGCTCTTGTAGCAACAATGAATGTTTTCGGACAAGGTCCGATTACCTGGAAAGTGGACGGAGGTCACTCCAAAGTTACCGGAACCGTTACCCACATGGGCATCAACGATGTGGAATGTGAGTTCAAGAAATTCGATGGCGTCATCACCTCCGATGATGAAGATTTCAAGAACCTGAATGTACTCTTTACCGTAGATGTCAGCAGCATCAGCACCGGGAATGAGATGCGCGACAAGCACGTCAAGTCGGATGATTTCTTTAATGCCGAGAAATTCCCGAACCTGACATTCAAAAGCAAATCGTTTAAGAAAATGGATGGCAAAAAGTACATCCTTATTGGCGATTTAACCATTCGCGATGTTACCAAACAAGTAGAACTTGCCGTAGTATATAATGGCAAGATGAATGACAATTGGGGCAACACCCGTGCCGGATTCAAGGTCGCAGGAAAGATTAATCGTCAGGATTACAAATTGAAATGGAACGACAAAACCGGTGCTGGCGATGCCGTAGTAAGCGATGAAATCAATTTCCTTTGTAACTTTGAATTGACCAAACCAAAGGCTAAGTAAGTTTAAGGTTTAAAGTCTAAGGTTTAAAGTTTTGTAGTATTCCAAACTTTAAACTTTAAACCTTAGACTTTAAACCTTAAACTTACTTCTCTTTCTCTTTCCCAAACTTTTTATAATTTAGCGGCTGTTAAAAACCATAAAACAGAAGCAAAATAAGATGAAGACAGAAATTATCAAAGCGTCAGACAGAGGGCACGCAGACCATGGATGGTTAAAGACCTATCACAGTTTTAGTTTTGCCGATTATCAGAATCCGGAACGGGTTCATTTCGGAATGTTGAGGGTATTGAATGATGATACAGTAGCTGCCGGCAAAGGCTTCGGAACGCACCCGCATGAGAACATGGAAATCGTAACCATTGTTTTGAAAGGGAGTGTGGAACACAAGGACAGCATGGGCAATACATCCGTAATCAAGACCCACGAAGTGCAGATTATGTCTGCCGGAACGGGCATTACCCATTCCGAATTTAATCCATCGGGTACGGAGGAACTCCAGTTGTTGCAGATATGGATATTCCCAAAAGAAAGAGACATTGAACCACGCTACGACCAGCGTTTTTTTCAGCCCGACTTCCGCAGGAATCGTTTCGATTTCGTGGTGTCGCCAGACGAAACGGGCGAGTCTATCTGGATCAATCAGGATGCCTATATCTCGATGGGGAGGTATGCTCGCGGCATCAATGCCACCTATAAAATCAAAAAGCCGGGCAACGGGATTTATGTTTTTATAATTTCCGGCAAGGTAACGGTAGTGGGCAAGGTGCTCGATGAAAGAGATGCCGTGGCGGTTACGGAAACCGACAAAGTATCCTTCGTACCGTCCACCGAAAGCGAGATATTGGTGATTGAAGTTCCAATGAATTAATCAAAAGAGTTTAAGGTTTAGGGTTGCATAACGACATCCAAAACCTTAAACCTTAAACTTTAAACTTTCTTATGAAATTAGAAGACGAAATTCGACAAAAAGATTTCAAGAGCGACCAGCAAAAAGTGACTGTTAATATCCTCTATACCGCCAACTGGCTGAATGGTTTTGGCGAGAAATTATTCAAGGAATTCAACCTCACGTCCCAGCAATTCAACATTCTGCGCATCCTGCGGGGGCAGCATCCGAAGCCGGCGACCATCAAATTATTAAAGGAGCGGATGCTGGATAAAAACTGCGATGCCTCTCGGTTGGTGGATAACTTGGTGAAGAAGGAATTTGTGGAGCGAACGGTTGCTGAATTCGACCGGCGACATTGCGATGTGCTGATTAGCGTGGATGGCTTGCGGGTGCTCGAGGAATTGGACAAACGCCTGCCGGAATATGAAAGACATCTCAAAAACCTGTCGAAAGACGAGATGCATACCCTGAATTTCCTCCTCGACAAATTGCGAGGATAAGGAAAGGGGTTTAAACTTTAAACCCATAGAGTATAGTGCCACAATCGGTTTTTAGAGCGTGGAGCGCATTTTAGGGGCTGTTTTATAGTTTAAGATTCGGTTTGGGAGGATAAAAGGGGCGGTTTCGGGGGATGAAAATAAGTTGCCCTCCTAATTTTGCTTTTAATCAGCCTTTACGGCGGTTTTAAATTGGGGATGGTGGAAAGGTTATTGGCTTTGACCCAAAGACGACACCATTTTTCAAAAACTCGACACCATTTTCTAAAAACTCGACACCATTTTTCAAATAGTCGACACCATTTTTCAAAAACTCGACACCATTTTTCAAAAACTCGACACCATTTTCCAAAAACTCGACACCATTTTTCAAAAAGATGATTGTTCAAGCATCCTGACAGGTGCGAAGCTCCTGTATGGTTGCATCTAATAAAATCAGCAACCTGACAGGAAATCGCGAAGGGGCGATTTCCTGTCAGGATGCTTGAGGGTTTGGGGGATTGTGTGGTTTGCTGCGCGAGGGATGGTAGGGGCTTGGTTGCAGCCTTTTGGTAGGGACTTTTCTGGCGGGAGGCGGCAACGGAACCCCCGAACAGCCCGACCGCTACCGCCTTTTGGTGGGGACTTTGGTGGGGAGGCGGGAGGGGACGCGCCATAATGGGTTTAAAGTTTGAGGTTGTTGCCGTACTTCAAAACCTTAAACTTTAAACTTTTTTATCTTTGCCGCCGATGAAGAATACTATTTATGTTTTGCTGGTCGCGATTTCGGTTGCGGTTGGTTGTAAGGTGGCGAATAAGGCTACTGTTACTAAGAATAATGATGCGGCGAATGGTGCTGGGATCGTGGCTCCGGTGGTGGAGGAAGTGAAGGTGTATCGGGGTTCTCGGACTCGGTTGGTGGATATTCTGGATACGCGGCTGGAGCTGAAGCCGGACTGGGATAAAGCTTGGCTGTATGGTAAAGCGACGATTACTTTTAAGCCGTATTTTTATGCTACCGATAGCTTGGTTTTGGATGCGAAGGGGTTTGAGATTGGGGAGGTTTCGATGGTAACGAGTAGTGGCGGGCATTGGGCTATTCCGTATTATTACGACTCGTTGTTGCTGCATATTTTTCTTGGGAAGGAGTTTATGAGGGATGATACGGTGAAGGTTTTTATCGGGTATATCGCGAAGCCGAATGACTTGAAGGATGTGAAAGGAAGTGCTGCAATTAACGATGCGAAGGGCTTGTATTTTATTAATGCCGATGGTAAGGATTCGTTGAAACCGAAACAGATTTGGACGCAAGGGGAGACAGAATCGAACTCGTGTTGGTTTCCTACTTTCGATGCTCCGAATGAGCGGATGACGCAGGAATTAATCATTACTGTGGATAGTAATTATGTAACGCTGTCGAATGGTTTGTTGAAGTCCTCGAAGGCTAATGAGGATGGTACACGTACGGATGTTTGGAAGCAGACCTTGCCTGCCGCGCCTTACCTTTCGATGTTCGCGGTGGGGAAGTTTGCCATCGTGAAAGACCATTGGCGGAATATTGATGTGAACTATTATGTCGAGCCGGAGTATGAGAAATATGCGAAGGCTATCTTCGGGCATACGCCAGAGATGCTGGAGTTTTTCTCTACCCGATTGGGCGTGGATTATCCTTGGGAGAAGTTCTCGCAGATCGTCGTCAGGGATTATATTTCGGGAGCTATGGAGAATACCACTTGCGTGTTGCATGGGGAATATCTTCAGCGAAATGATCGGGAATTATTGGATGAAACCAATGAAGATGTTATCTCTCACGAGTTGTTTCATCATTGGTTTGGAGACCTTGTTACTTGCGAATCGTGGTCGAATATTCCGTTGAATGAATCCTTCGCGACTTACGGGGAATACCTGTGGAATGAGAACAAGTATGGCAGGGATAATGCCGATCAAAAGTTCACCCATGCACTCTCTACGTACCTGATGGTTTCGCGGCAGAAGGATCCCAATGTTATCAGGTACAACTACGATGATAAGGAAGATATGTTCGATGGTATCTCTTATCAAAAAGGAGGCAGAATCTTGCACATGCTTCGGAAGGTGCTAGGCGATGAAGCGTTCTTCGCATCGCTGAAATTATACCTTACGACCAACAAGTTTACTTCGGTCGAGATTCATAATCTTCGCCTCGCATTCGAGCAGGTAACGGGTAAGGATATGAACTGGTTCTTTAATGAATGGTGGCTGAATCATGGGCATGTGGAATTGAATATTTCTTATCAATATGATTCTTCCACCAAGAAAGAAATCTTAACCGTCGAGCAGAAGCAAGACCTCAAGGATAACCCATTATACAAGATGCCTGTGAAGGTGGATATTTATGTGAATGGCGCAGTACAGCACCATGAAATATGGATGGAGAAGAAGATGGAAGAGTTCGCCTTTGATGTCTCCTCGAAACCCGATTTGGTGAACTTCGATGCAGAGAAAATGTTGCTCTGCACCAAGACCGATGAACATACCCAAGCCGAATGGGATTTTATGTTTCGACATGCGCCCTTGTATCTCGACAGGTACGAAGGGATTAATAAACTGACGAAGAATTATGATCGCACCGGAGACTCCATTGTCCTTAATGCGATAGAAAAAGCATTGACCGATCCGAACCACGCCATTCGTAGCCTGGCATTGAAAGCGATCTATCGCGTCATCAATGATTCGCCTGATAATACCAAGAAGGAGACCATGAAACAGAAGCTCATAGAGATAGCACAAAACGATGCAAAACCATCGGTACGGTCGGAAGCGATAAAGTCTATTGAGAAAAACTTCGATGATAGTTTGTTGTATCCTTTATATAAAAAGATTGCCACGCTGGATCCTTCTTCCCAAGTAGATGTAGCGGCGTTGAAGTCTTTATATAATAAGAGCGAAACGCAAGGATTTGAATTAGCGAAGACGATGGAAAAGGATAGCACTTCGGGTATTATTGAGGGCATTGCATCTATCTATGCCGAGCATGGAACGGATGCACAGAATATCTTTTTCCAGAAGCGTTTCAAGCGGACGAAGGGGCTGGCACAATATCAAATGCTTTCAGATTATTCCAAGTTCTTGGCTCGCTGCGAAGATACTACGATCGCTGCCGGCATCAAGGTGCTTGAAGAGGTGGCAAGGCATGGCAGCCCGTGGTGGGTAAAGCTTTCGGCGGTGCAGGCATTGTCGAATGTGGGGGATATATACGATGATAAAATAAGTAAGGAACAAAAGAAATTGGATGAGATGATGAAGGCTTCTAAAGATGAAAACAGCATCAAACAAAAGGAAGAAGTAATCAGTAATTATAAATTCCAAAAGACATCCCTTACCGACCTTATCTCCCAAATAAAGAAAGCGGAAACCGATAAGAACCTCACCAAGATTTGGGAGAAATAAAGTATATTTGCCACCTGTAATAACAGATATAAGCGACCTATGAAATACAAAAGAATCCTTCTGAAGCTTAGCGGCGAATCGCTGATGGGCAACAAACAATTCGGCATTGACCATGATATTCTGAATCAATATGCCAATGAAATAAAGAACACCGTAGATCATGGTGTGGAAGTCGCTATCGTGATTGGTGGCGGCAATATTTTCCGTGGCATTCAGGCTGATGAAGCCGGCATAGATCGCGTCCAGGGAGACTATATGGGCATGCTCGCAACGGTGATCAACAGCATGGCTTTACAATCGGCATTGGAACGGATTGAGGTCAATACGAGATTGCAATCTGCGATCAAGATGGAACAAATCTGCGAGCCTTACATAAAGCGGAGAGCCATTCGGCATCTCGAAAAAGGACGGGTCGTAATATTCGGGGCAGGTACCGGAAACCCTTATTTTACCACAGATACCGCTGCCTGCCTTCGGGCTATCGAGGTGGAGGCGGATGTGGTGATGAAAGGCACTCGGGTAGATGGAATTTATTCTGCCGACCCTGAAAAAGATAAAACCGCGACGAAGTACGACACCATCTCATTCGATGAAGTTTATCAGAAAGGACTGACCATTATGGACCTTACCGCCTTCACGCTTTGCAATGAAAATAAACTCCCCATCATCGTCTTTGATATGAACAAAATAGGGAATTTGATGAAGATAGTACAAGGCGAAACCGTCGGGACATTGGTGGAGTTTTAAACCATCGGTATGGAATTAAATAAAATTTCATCCCGAGATGCAGCAGTTATTAAATTCCCCCTAGTCGTAGCTTTTATTCCCCGAAACACCGCTTTTTAACTTGTAATGGGAAATTTTTGAGTGCTATTTTACAAAAAATTGCTCCCGAAAATTTCAAATTCACTAACGTACTCATGGCACGAGTACGTTTCCTCATGCCATCAGTACGCTTCCTTTTGGCACGAGTACGCTTCCTCATGCTATCAGTACGCTTCCTTTTGGTACGAGTACGCTTCCTTGTGGCAAGAGTACGTTTCCTTGTGGCAAGAGTATGTTTCCTTATGACATCAGTACGCTTCTTTTTGGTAGGAGTACGCTTCCTTATTTCAAGAATCTGTTGCCGATTGGTAATTCTTGAAATAGGTTTTGATATGCCATAATCTAATTAAATATTTATACAATTAACTAAAAAAATTAAAGATGAACAACGAAGAATTAAAACAAATTGCCCGCGAATTAATGGGCGACTGGATTCCGCAACCGATCGTGTAAAGGATAGGTTATACCATATTAATTTCCTCGCCTTCCAGCAGCGGCTCGCCCTGAAATCGAAGGAATAATTGCGCCACCGTGAGCACATCTTTTTGGCAGTAAGTAACGATCCGGTTCAGGTCGCGTTCCTTCCAATAAATACCGCCGACCATGGTGCCATCTATGTCGTCTTTCGGGGTCGGAATATCAAATATCGCCGCTAATAACACGAGTGAAGTATAGCTTTTATAATCCCCGAATTTCCACATCTCCATCGTGTCGAGAAGTTGATTTTCCCACGGTTTGGAGCCTGCAATATCCAATACCATCGGCAATTTCAACCCATTAATCAAAGCCCTCCGAGCAAGAAACGGATAATCGAATTCCTTACCATTGTGAGCACAGAGGGCACTCTCTTTCTTATTGTAATGCTGGTTGAGAAGTTGGAAGAAATCTTTCAGCACCATGAATTCATCATCCCCCGAAAACGAGGTAATACGGAAGGTCTTACCGTCCTTCGTCATCTTAAAATACCCCACCGAAATACAAATTATCTTCCCGAATTCGGCGAAGATGCCGGCACTTTTATAGAATTCTTCGGGAGTCTCGTTATCCTTCCTTCGCTGCATCGTTTTCACAGCCCATAGTTCTTTCATCCGCTCCGAAACTTTATCGAAAGTAGGCTGCTGTGGAACGGTTTCTATGTCGAGGAAGAGAATGTTTTCGAGGTTGAATTTAGCTTGCATGATAGATAGATAGAAAAATTATTTAATCATAACACCCGATTTATCCACCAAAGGGATGTTGATATACTGCTCCTCCACGATCGTATCTGCCGGGAATACATATTTCTTATCATAGATATTCCCATCCAGCACAAAGCTCACCCAGAACTCATTGTCGAGGCAGAAAAGATTATCCATAATCGGTTCAATCATGAGGTATGATTGCGGCTCAACATCCCCCAACAAATGACGAAGCGTGCTCGTCTTGACTTCCTCGCCAAGCGTAGTTCCATAGCCCTTTGAGGTAACCATCACAGTCTCTAACAACACATCTTTCAGGTTAATGAAATACACATTCCAAATCTTTTCGGCGAGTTCGTTCTCCTCCTCCACAATGGCAATCGCCACATCTTCAACTTCTAACTTTGGTATATCTTTTAACATGATTTATTAATATTCTATTGGTACATTTCGAGAATTCCATCCACATAAGCCTGTATGTCGGAGTATGTAAATTTACCATTAACCTTACCTCGTTTCTTTCCTAACCTTACAGCAACAATCTTCTTATCGGGAATCACAAAAACATATTGCCCCAAGATTCCTCGTGCATAAAACACCTGATGCCCCTTGCGATTAATTAACCACCACGCATAACCATAATGATCTATCTGGTTACCTTCGTCATCCTTCAAATCGGCTGGTTGGATGGAATGCTTCACATATTCTTCGGAGACGATTTGCTTACCATTCCAATTGCCTTTGTGAAGATACAATTCTCCGATGCGAGCAAAGTCTCTTGCATTCGAGAAGAAGCAGCAATATGCTTTCTCTTCACCATCCTTTTTATCCAAAGCCCATTCAGCGGAATTGACCGCCCCAAGCGGCTTCCACAACTTCTCTGATGCATAATCACTGACTTTCATTTTGGTTGCTTTCTCTAAGATGGCTGCAAGGACTAAGGTGTTTCCACTCAAGTATTTATATACTTTCCCTGGCTCATCAACGACTTTCATATTTGCAACTAACTTTGGAATATTAGAGCCGTAATATGCCTCTGTTGTTACAGAAAGAGGATTAGAATAACTCTCATTCCAATTGGTGCCAGAGCTCATTGTAAGAAGATGTTTGATGGTTAGTTTCGCTGCTAATCCATCCTTAAATTGTGGAAGAAAATCACTCACCGGTTGATCAACATTCTTGATCTTGCCCTCATCAATCGCAATGCCTATCAGTATTCCAACAACTGTCTTTGCCATGGAAAAGGAATTAGAATAAGAATCCTTTCCATAGCCATCCCAATACTTTTCATAGTTAATCGAATCATCTTTGATCACAACAAAAGCAACGCTCTTTAATGACTCCAATGTTTCATTCAACTCCTTTGGCAAGGGTGTTTTGCAATAATCTGATGACATCGGGAATTCAATACCAGTGCCGGTTGCAACTATCCTATGTACAAAAATCTCTTTGTTATCTATCTTCGGGAAGTTATAGATGATGGCTTTGTAGAGGTATAATTTACCACTGCCGATGATGAAGATATTCAGCAAGAGAAAGATGTAAAGCACCCATTGCACAATACCTTTGATGATGCGGAGAAAAATATTTTGCTTGTTATTGTTTGTCATATTCATATTAATTTATTGAGCCATTAACTCTATTTCAAATAAGGAACTTATATGTGTTTTTAGTTTCTCTTTTACGTCTTCGATAATCATTTTGTGACCCACTTCCTTCTCCATTGATGTAACGGCTTTATCTGTAATTCCACAAGGAACGATATTACCAAAGTAACTCAAATCAACATTCACATTGAAAGCAAAACCATGCATAGTAACCCAACGACTGCAACGAACTCCATACGCACAAATCTTTCTTGCTTTGATAGGATCATCATCATTAATCCAAACACCGGTTAGCCCGTCAATCCTGCCTGCCGTGATGTTGTAATCATTGAGTGTAAGGATAATCGCTTCCTCCAAATACCGCAAATACTTATGAATATCCGTAAAGAAATAATCGAGATCAAAGATAGGATACCCCACTATCTGCCCGGGTCCATGATAGGTAATATCCCCGCCACGGTTGATCTTATAAAACGTAGCTTGCTTCGTTTGCAGCCCGCCTTCATCAATCAAAAGATTATCTTCCGACCCACTCTTGCCAAGCGTATAAACATGCGGGTGTTCGCAGAACAGTAAGTAATGCAACGGAGGATATTGCTGCTCTAATGGTAGGTTTCTATTCTCCATCTTTCGCCGAATTACTTCATCGAATAACTGCTCCTGATACTCCCAAGCCTCTTTATAATCAATCGTACCCAGATCTTTGAAGATTACTTTTTGCATCTTATAATAAACCTACAATCAATTACCCGCTAAAGTATTCTTCAGGAAATTTATCACATTCACTTCCGTCGCATCTATCTGTTTCATATCCGCCAAGTGCCACGAAATCCAATCCCCAAGATGAATCAAATAAATACTCCTTTCAATAACCGATTCCCCTTTCGAATAAACTTCCGTAATATTATCCGTGTATTTCTTAATCACTTCTTTATTAATCTCAATCCGCTTCTGTGTACGTTCAAAGTCATTATCATTCCGCAATATCACCACCGCCCAATGCTCGCTTTTCTCCGTCCAGCCTACCAATTCATTATGATTCATCTCTGGAATCACATGATGCCAGCAAAGCATCTTCGAGTTCTCATTAATCTGCTGACGAAGCCGAATCGCAACCCCCTCATAGCTCGCCACGGTATAAATTATCGGAATCTTATTCACCAACTTCCTCGCCACTTCCTTCGCTTCGTATTGAATATTTTCTTCTTCCCGATCAATCAACGCAACAGCCCTTCCCAAGTCCGCTTTAAACCCTTCACCAATCAATCCAAAGAAATTAAAAACATAAAGAAGCTGCGTAAAAGAATACCCAAAGCAAGCCCGCGGCGGCATCCCCCCAGGAACTACGATATGATCAATCCCATTATCTTCCGCCAGCTCCAAAACCTTCCCGCCAGAGGTAATACAAACCACCTTAGCCCCTCGCTTCATTGCAATTTCCATCGCGCAAACCGTCTCCTCCGTATTGCCCGAATACGAACTTACGATAACCAGCGTCTCTTCATTCACAAATTCCGGCAAAAAATAATCCTTATTCACCACCACAGGCACCGGACACCCCGAAGCCGCCAGTTCCGAGATAATCGTCCCACCGATACCCGAGCCACCCAGCCCCGTTATCAAAACATTCCGAATCATACATTCGCTATGCGAAAGTTTAGCAGCCTCGCCAATAGCGATAGCCTCCATTAGTTGTTTACTGAAATCAGCAATTAAATCATTCATAAATCAAATACATTTTTAAGCCCGCAAAGATAGCTATTTCAGGATGTTTTTTTCAGCAATCCCAACCAAAAAGGGTTTAAAGTTTCGGGTGTGATGGTCAGAGGTCGCCGATTCAGCGAAAAAGGATTTCTCTTTTCCGAATCCCATTAAATATCGACTTTTGGAGGTAAACGGAATTCCGCAAAGTCCTAAATGTTGACTTTTGGAGGCAAACGGAATTCCGTTTACCTCTAAATATTGACTTTTGGAGCTCCGCGGAATTCCGTTTGCCTCCAAATGTTCTTTTACAGCTAAAAAGGAGGTTTTAATGTCCAAACATCCTGACAGGTGCAAAGTTC
>CAIMUP010000114.1 GCA_903844645.1 uncultured Bacteroidota bacterium | reverse complement strand
TCAAACAACTAAAGCCTCACATTTTGTGGGGCTTTTTTTATTACCATCATTATTCCAACCGAATCGGTAATTAAATGAATCTTCTCGACGACTTGTTGGATCTTCTCGGAGTTTAGTCGAATCTTCTCGGAGTTTAGTCGGATCTTCTCGGAGTTTAGTCGGATCTTCTCGGAGTTTAGTCGGATCTTCTCGGAGTTTAGTCGAATCTTTTCGGAGTTTAGTCGAATCTTCTCGGAGTTCAGTCGAATCTTCTCGGAGTTCAGTCGAATCTTCTCCAAGTTCAGTCTAATCTTCTCGACGTTTAGTCGGAACATGTCTCCGACCGAATTTTTTCCCCTTATAAAACCCCTCTTTTCCCCTTATAAAACCGAGATTTCGGGGAATCGGAGGGGGAATTCGGGAATTCATTAAATACCGGTTTTGGTGATGAATAAAAATTTTGGTAATATTGCGCCTCAAATAATCAAATAAGGTATCACCAAATAAATTAAAGTCATGAAAAAAGTAGTACTAATTCTCGTTGCCTTTGTGGCAATGGCAACAAATCTGATGGCTGATTCTTGGGTTCAGAAAGCCACTAATCCGAATATGGGTACCGGTATGGATGCCTCCTTTTCCATCGGAAACAAAGGATATTGTTTTCAACGAAATACCTTGGGCGATATGTGGGAATATAATCAGGTTACCGATTCCTGGACGCAGAAAGCCACGTTCACGGACACCGCATGGAATAATACCCCTCTCGGATTTGCTATTGGAGGAATAGGGTACATTCTTTTTCAAGATTATGGTACTTTATATGCCTTCAACCCGGTTGCGAATATTTGGGAAACAAAAACTACCTATTCGCTTACAACAATTTGGTCGGTTGTGTTTGCGGTTGGTAATAAAGCCGTTTTTGGTACATGATACAATTATGCTAATAGTGTTAATTTTTTAGCACTTTATGATGCTGCCGCAGATACCTGGACTGCTCTTCCGGGCATGGATAGCTTTAGATGTCAAGCAATTGCATTTTCAATTAATGGAAAGGGATATATAGGTGGTGGCTTGAATAGAAACATCTATACTTGTGAAGAAGATGATTTTTGGGAGTATGACCCTATCGCAAATAATTGGACACAAAAGGGAAATTTACCGACCGGATTTTATGGTAATAATACTCAATATTCTCAAACAACATTTACCGCTAACGGCAAGGGATATTATTTTGATAGTGAAAGCCATGGCGACAATAAATTATGGGAATATAATCCAATAACAGATACTTGGATTCAGAAAACAGCCATCCCCGATAGCACCTTTAATTATGATATTAGTTTTAATATCGGTAATAAAGGATACCTCGGAGATAATACCGGGCAGCGGTTTTGGGAATACACTCCCGATTCTACTACCTCTTGTTCAGCCCAATTCACTATGTATGCCGATACTTTTCAGGCGCACCATTATTATATTGTCAATAATGCTTCAGGCACAGGACCGCTCACTTATTTGTGGAGTTGGGGCGATAGTTACTTTAGTACAAGTGCTTATCCAAGTCATAGTTATGGCGATACCGGAATTTATAATATTTGTCTTACCATTACTGATACTGTAGGCTGTCAAAGCACCTACTGTGATACCTCATATCATGTTGTAAGAACTAAGAATGGATTGGCTTCGGTTACTGTAATTACTCCATCACAAGTCGGGATAACAGAAATCAATAACTCGAATGCGTTTGTGGTTTATCCCAATCCTGCTCACGATAACCTTTCCATCGCCTTCTCCTCCAATAAAAAACAAACCTACTCCCTTCGTTTGATAGATATTACGGGCAGGATTGTAATTAATAATGACCAGACTACTATCATCGGCAATAATGAAATAGAGTTGAATCTTTCTACCGTTCCGAGAGGGCTTTACTTAATCTTGGTACAAAATGGCGACGGTACGATGCAAAAGAAAATCGTGGTGGAATAAAGGGTTTAAGGTTTCGGGTTTAAAGTTTAAGGTTGTATGCGACCTTAAACTTTAAACCTTAAACCCATTTTGCAACCTGACAGGAAATCGCGAAGGGGCCATTACCTGTAAGGATGCTAGGGCATAAAACCATTTTGCAAGACTTCATCTTCAAGATGAAGTCTTGCAAAATGGAGATGCAGTCTTGCAAAACGGGTCTGCAGTCTTGCAAAACGGGTCTGCAGTCTTGCACCTCGGGTATGCAGTCTTGCACCTCGGGTTTACAGTCTTGCACCTCGGGTTTACAGTCTTGCACATCGGGTTTACAGTCTTGCACATCGGGTTTACGGTCTTGCACATCGGGTCTGCAGTCTTGCACCTCGGGTTTGCAGTCTTGCACATCGGGTTTGCAGTCTTGTAGCTGCTATTTACATGGCTGAAAACGTTTTTTCAGGTTTATTTTCTGGTCAAGCATCCTGTCAGGATGTTTGTTCAATTTTTAGTACGTAATGATGAAAGAGATCTAATAATAGCCAATACCTTTGTTTTTTTCATCGCGTTTCGTCGTTTCTTTTGGGATATATTTGGATTTTTGATAGCAAATGATTTAATTTACAGCCTTAATATACAAGGAGCTATTGGCAAGAATAATAACAATTAACTAAATATATTTATGAATAAAAGTAATACAATCAGCACCGATTCCCTATCAGGAATCACTTTCAGGAGTCAGATTACCTTTGCTTTGGTTTTCTTATTCCTTATGATGAAAAGCATTGCAGGCTTCTCACAAAACCAAACATTAACCACCAGCGGAACTTTTATCGTTCCTGGCGGCGTTACCTCCATCACTATTTCTTTATGGGGCGGTGGCGGTGGTGGCGGAACCAATACTTCTTTAGGAGGCGGTGGAGGCGGTGGTGGCGGTTTCACAATCGGAACGATGAGCGTTACCCCCGGACAAAACATTACCTATATCATCGGGGCAGGAGGTAATGGCGCAACCACCAATGGTGGCAATGGGCAAGCAGGAGGGAACACAACTTTCTCTACCTTCACAGCCAATGGCGGAGGAGGTGGTTTAGGAAATAGTATTCCAGGTTATGGTGGAAACGGGACTTATTCAGGCGGCGGTGGGAGTTTTGGCAATGCGACTAATCCGAGTTGTTATTATTATTGGGTTCAACATCCGTGCAGTCAAATCTTTACTTGTTGCTGCTATCATCAGGTATTTCAAAGTTGCTCTATTAATATTGGCGGTGCAGGAGGTGCTGCCGCGAGTTCATTAGGATATGGAAATGGGGCAACAAATACAGATATGAGTGTACCAGGAACTGGAACTGGCGGTGGTGGTAGTGGTGGATTTCCTGGCGGTAGTGGTTCAGTACCAGGAGGCGGTGGCGGAGGTGCAATAAATGATTATACTTATAATTTCGGAGGTAATGAAGATACCCAAACAGGAGGAAGTAATCCTACCATAAGTTCCACCACTTTAAATGCAGGAAATGGAGCAGCAGGGCAAATAATTGTTGCCTGGGCATGTCCTTCCACACAGACCTTTACCTCAAGCGGAACTTTTACTGTTCCTGATGGAATCACCAGTGTTTCTCCTGTATTAACAGGAGGAGGTGGTGGTGGCGCAACGAACACTTCTACCGGTGGTGGTGGCGGTGGTGGCGGTGGTTATACTACTGGCACAATGACCGTTACTCCCGGACAAACCATTACCTTTACCGTTGGGGCAGGAGGTGCAGGAGCTACCACCAATAATACCAATGGACAAGCAGGTGGGAACACTACCTTTTCTTCCTTTACAGCACATGGTGGCGGTGGTGGTCTTGCCGGTGGTGGAGGATATGGCAATGGCGGAGCAGGAGGAACAGGGACTTATAACGGTGGTTATGGAAGCGATGGACAGGCTAATAACCCGAATTGTTATTATTACTGGCAACAGCATCCTTGTAATTCGTTATTTACTTGTTGTTGTTACCATCAGGTTTGGCAAAGTTGCACTATCTATGAAGGAGGTGCAGGCGGAGCAGCAGCAGGTTCATTTGGAAATGGGAATTCAGCAACAAATTCATTTTTAAGTAGCGCTGGCTTTGGTACTGGTGGTGGTGGAGGTGGTAATGGACCTGGTGGTGATGGTTTTTTCCCGGGAGGAGGAGGTGGAGCGGCATATAATAATTATAATTATAATTATGGAGGTAGTGAAATTACACAAACAGGAGGTAGTAATCCTACAATAGGCACTACTACCTTAAATGCCGGAAGTGGTGCTGCCGGAAAAGTAGTTGTTAATTGGACATGTCCTACTTATACCATTACTTCTTCATTGAGCCAAACAAATAATTGTAATACCGGAGTATCAACAGTTACCGTACATTCGACTACAATGCCTAATGGTACTTGTACGGTTATCTATAAAATCGTGAATACGACTACGACCTTTTATTCTGCAACTATGACGTTTAATAACGGTGTGGGAACATTTACTACTGCGCCCATAACTACGACCTCAACAGTTACCATCACTACCTTAACCTATGGTTGTTGTGCAAGCAATGTAAGCACCAATAATGTTATTGCAGTTACTATCAGTGGGAACTCTCTTCCTGCTCCTCTTTTCCTTGTAGGGAGTTCTATATGTGCAACGCCTGGTGGTAATGGAACTATTACCACTTCTTTCACCACAAGCGGAATAAACTATCAATTGTATAGTGCAAGTAATGCTGCTGTGCAAACTGCTCAAGCGGGAGGTTCTGCATTGACTTGGTCTAATCTTTCGGCAGGAACAGGATATTATGTAATAGGAACAAATGGTACGGGTTGCACATCAGCAAGTAATGCTGTAAATGTAGCAACCAATGCCAATCCTACACCGAGTATTTCAGGTACTAATCCTTTCTGTTCTTATGCCACTTCCACGCTTGACGCAGGTAGTTATACCAACTATAGTTGGGATAATGCTTCGACTTCAGAACAAAGAACGGTAGCAACATCAGGAACCTATTCTGTTACCGTAACTGATGTCAATTCATGCACCGGCACTGCCTCATTAGTGGTAACTACTATGCAATGCAATAGTATTTCATGCAGTGGAATCAGTGCTGCTTATTGTGCGGGTATCAGTTCTACTATTAATTATACAGCCATCGGAGTTTACACTGCGGGTAATGTCTTCACTGCTGAATTAAGTGATGCTACCGGGCATTTCCCCGGTACTACCGTTGGAACTGTAACAGCAACTACATCGGGTAGTATTTCTATTACCATCCCGAGTAATGGAACAGGAACTGCTTATAGGATAAGAGTTAATTCGAGCAGCCCTACTGTTCCGGGTAATGATAACGGGGCTAATAGTACCATTAATACCAATCCTACCCCTGCTATTACCGAAACCGATGCTTCGGGAACTACTAATAACGATAGGATTATTTGCAATGGCGGTAGTGCGACCTTAACCCTTGGCTCTTATTCTTCTTACTTATGGTCGAATGGTGCTACTACGCAAGCTATTACAATAAGCCCTACTATCACCACAACCTATTATGCAACCGTTACTGATAACAATACTTGTACAGGAGTTGCCAACGCAACCGTTACGGTGAAGACCAACCCTGTTGCATCTTCCACTGCCGGAACTATTGCTTGTTATGCAGGCACTGCCTCCATAACTGTTACCGCATCGGGTGGTACAAGCCCTTATACAGGGACAGGAATCTACTCTGAATTGGTTGCGAATCCGTATTCCTACACCGTTACTGATGTGAATGGTTGCACCTCTACTACTTCCCTGACCTTAACCCAGCCTACCCTTAATACCTTCACTACCGTGGTTACGAATAATACCAGTTGTACCACGGCAGCCCAAGGTAGTATCGCGGTTACGGCATCGGGAGGAACGGGTACGAAAGTTTATTCTAAAGATAATGGCGTTACCTTCCAAGGTGCTTCGTTGTTTAGCAGTTTGGCGAATGGGAGTTATATTGTATCAACTAAAGATGCGAACAACTGCCCGAGCGGTGTTGCCAATGTTACCCTTGCTTCTTCTGCGGGTATTTCATTCACTACTACTATCGTTAATCCGAATCCTTGTGCTACGGGTACGAATGGTAAGATTACGGTGGTTGCATCGGGTGGTTCGGGGTATTTTAATTACTCAAAGAATGGCGGTGCTGCGACTCCTGCCTGGCAATCGTCGAATGTCTTTACCGCTTTGGTGCATGGCACCTATTCTATTAAAGTGAAGGACGTATTGGGCTGTTTGTCGAATGTGATGGCTGCCAATGTGGGTGCTAATACGGGGAATTGCAGAGAGGAAGACGTGATGACGAATTCCACAACAATGCAACCTAATTCTTTCTCCATTTATCCGAATCCGGCGACCAATCAGGCGACGATTTTGTTTAATTCATCCAGCGAAGAAAAGTATTCCTTAACCATGGTGGATGTAACAGGTAGAACGATTCTTAACACCACGAATACTTCTGTCATTGGCGACAATCAATTCCAGATAAATCTTATCGGTATTGCGAGGGGAATCTACATGGTTGTCCTTCAAAATGGCGACGGTACGATGCAAAAAAAGATCGTGGTGGAATAATTTATTTCATTGCATAAAAATAATTAAAGCCTCGCATTTAGCGGGGCTTTTTTTGTGTGCTTCCTAAAACCGAATCCCTCCTCCATTAGTCGAAAGATAGCTTCCATTAGTCAGAAGATAGCTTCCATTAGTCGAAAGATAGCGACCTTTAGTCGAAAGATCGCGACCTTTAGTCGAAAGATAGCGACCTTTAGTCGAAAGATAACGACCTTTAGTCGAAAGATAACGACCTTTAGTCGAAAGATAACGACCTTTAGTCGAAAGATAGCGACCTTTAGTCGAAAGATAGCGACCTTTAGTCGAAAGATGTCTCCGGCGGATTTTTTTACCTCCTCCAAAACCTCCATTCCCCGTTATAAAACCGGAATTTTGGGGAATCGGAGGGGGGATTCAGGAATTCATTAAATACCGGTTTTGGGAATGAATAAAATTTTTTGTAATGTTGCGCTTCGAATAATCAAACAAAGTTTAACCAATAAAATTAAAGTAATGAAGAAAATTAGTACAACAACAATTTTAACCCTGCTCGCCTTTGTATTCATCGGCTTGAGCACAAGTGCCCAAGGTGTTTGGACGCAAAAAGCGAACTATGCTGGTGGTGCACGAGCAGGATGTTTTGCATTTTCCATTGACAGTTTTGGCTACATGGGAGGCGGTAATTTACAGACCGATTTCTGGCGGTATAATCCCACTACCAATGCCTGGACACAGAAAGCGGATATGACCGATGGGCTTACGAATGCAGTTGCTTTTGTCATCAATGGCATCGCTTATGTTGCCTTAGGGAATGGCATCAGCACGAATTATCAGCAACATACTTATGCTTATAATCCGACGACCAATGTCTGGACATTGAAGGCGACTTTCCCCGCTCATGGGCAATATTCTGCCTCATGTTTTGCAATAGGGAATTACGGCTATACAGGGCTTGGGAATCCTTCGGGAGGAGCGAGTGGACCTTTTGATAATGGCTGGTATCGGTATAATCCTACTACCGATGTTTGGGATACGGTGGCTTCATTCCCGGGTGCGGCAAGATGGGCAACTTCAGGCTTTACGGATGGTACGAATGGCTATGTAGGATTAGGAGTTGATAATTCATTAACCGAACCCAACTATAATGATTGGTGGCAATACAATCCTACGACGAATACTTGGACGCAGAAATCGAATATTCCCGGTACCAGACGGTTTTATTGTGCAGGGTTTGTAATTAATGGAAAAATTTATGTAGGAGCAGGGCAAATACATGACTTTAGTAATTTGCCAAGCGATACCATGTTCAAATATAGTCCGGGTACTGATACCTGGAGTTCCATTGCAAATTATGCAGGAGGGTTAAGGTTTGCCGCAAAAGGTTTTGCTATCGGTGCTTATGGATATATGGGTACCGGAAATGATGATACCAATGACCACAACGACTTCTGGCAATACACCCCGCAGGATGTCGGCATTGATGAGGCATCGGCAAGTCCTGAAATAACCATCTATCCGAATCCCGCAAGCACGGTTTTAACGATTCATCAGGCAACGAATACGCCGCATCAACTTGTTATTACCGATGTTTTAGGTAAGGAAGTGTATTGCGAAATGAGCAACGGTTTAGAAACTAATATCTCCGTTTCATCGTGGAAGGCAGGCATTTATTTTTATGAATTAAGAGGGCAGGAGGGAAGCAAAAGAGGAAAATTCATAGTGAATTAAGGAATAAAAACAGCGCATAAAAAAATCCTCCCGATGATACATCAGGAGGATTTTTTTTGTGGATATTCGTTATTGAACTATTACTTCTGAAGAAAATCAAGAACACTCTTCTCAATAGAATTCAGAATGTCTTGGTCGTCTTTTCTTTCAAATGATTCCCCTGTAAGCTTTTCATATAGCTCGATATATCTGTCCGAAATCTGCAAAACCCATTCATCGGTCATGGTTGGAATCGTCTGTCCTTGCTTGCCTTGGAAGTTATTTGCTATCAACCATTCTCGAAGAAATTCTTTGGATAATTGCTTTTGAGATTCGCCCTTCTTTTGGCGGTCTTCGTATCCATCGGCATAAAAATAACGCGATGAATCGGGGGTATGGATTTCATCAATGACATAAATCTTTCCATCGGCACCCTTGCCGAATTCATATTTGGTATCTACTAGGATCAAACCATGTTGATTGGCTATCTCACTACCCCTTTGGAATAAGGCATAAGTATAGTTTTCCAATTGAATATAATCAGCCTCCGAAACCAAGCCGGTCTTGATGATATCTTCACGGGTAATATCTTCGTCGTGACCCACATCAGCCTTGGTAGATGGGGTAATGATAGGCTTCGGGAAGCGGTCGTTTTCGATCATTCCATCAGGCATCGGCGAACCGCAAAGCATCCTTTTGCCAGCCTTATATTCTCTCGCAGCATGACCCGAAAGATAGCCACGAATAACCATCTCGACCTTGAAAGGCTCGCACTTCTTACCGATAGTAACATTAGGATGCGGCACATCAATGATCCAATTCGGAACGATGTCTGCCGCAGCTTTGAGAGCCTTTTCGGCAATCAGATTCAGCACCTGCCCCTTGAAAGGAATGGCACGCGGCAATACCACATCGAAGGCAGAAACCCTGTCCGATACGATCATCACGAGATACTCGTCATTGATGTTATACACCTCACGAACCTTGCCTTTATAATAGCTCTTCTGGCTCGGAAAATTGAAATTAGTTTCAGAAATTGTTGTTATCATTTTGGTGAATTATAAATTATTAATTGAGGGCGCAAAAATAGAATAATAAAGGGAAAGAGGCTACCTGCAATGTTATTAAGAATAATCATCGTCGTGTTGCAGCCCGCAAAAGCGGAGCTATCACACTACGATGAAAGAAAAAAATCGTATTCTAAAGTTATCTTTTAGCTGAAGCAAAAATTCCAATTAAAGCCATTGCGCCAAGACCAATAAAGGCATTCTTAACTTGTTGACTTTTAGGTTTACCATGTTGAATAAATTCCGCAAAATGTTCGCAATTAAAATTTACTAAATCGTATTGCGTACCAAGTAATTTTTCAATTCTTGGAATAATTTTTCTACGCATATCTTCACTCTTATTAAATCTTTCAATACCTACAATATTACTAATATTTCCATGAAGAAATCCAGATAATGTAACACATCGAACGCCTACTCCTACTTGGTTTTCAGCAACTAATGGTATCCCATTATGAATTCCAACATATATCCCATGGTGTTTAAAAATTAAACCTTTCGGTCTTAGAATTCTATCACCGATTTTAAGATTATAAAAGTTCGCAACATAAATTTCATTCATAGCTTTATTCTATAGGTTAAAAATAATTCCATATTCTTTACAATTTGGACAAAATAAAAAATAGTCTACCATTTCTAACATGTCCATTAAATCATTTTGCATTTCTTTAGGCAATTCATCAAATGTTATTTCAACTCTTGGTGTTCCACATTTTCCACATTTATCATTATGAAGCATTAACTTCTTTTCTGAAGATTCGATATCTGAATCGGGCATAATGCGTATTTTTTCCTCAGTATATTTCTCGAAGTAATATTCACAAATCTCATTAAATAATGGCATTGAACTATGATCATTAAATTCAAGATTATATTCGTTTTTTAGCTTCTGCGTAAGGTTGTTAGAAGATGAAACTTGTTTATTTAAAATGTTCAAACCTTTTAATCTTTTATCCTCACTCATACTATTTGAATACTCATCCAATTCCTGCATTAATAGGGAATATTTAATATATATCAAAAATAATGGCTCAAGGTCTTTATTGTTAATTATTTCGTCTTTTAAACTCATAATTTATAATTCACCATTCATAATTAGGAACCCCCCTTCACCCTAAACACCCGCACCTTAATCTTCTTCCCACCAGTATTAGTAATCCTGATAATATTCCCATCCCCAGGAATCCCAGCCTTCTTCACCGACAACATAGTCCCAACAACAAGAGCAGTACCAGCCACCGAAGGACTCGAAACAGTAGGCACACGACACACACTCGCACTCCCCCCAGCAGTCAGCAAAGTAAGCTGATTCATATCCCGCGCCACCGGATTCTTCAACCAATTAATAAACTGATTCTGCCCAACCTCCCTATTCACAGGCTCCGCAGCCTGCTTCGGCGTTACAGTCCCCAGCAAAGCCACAGCAGTAGCCTTCTTCATCAAATCAGTATTCTTATTCTTCGACGCATAAGCCTGCAAAGACCCAATCACCAACCTGCAACTCTTCAAGCAAGGATTCACAATACCCTTATTCCCCACACTCAACGTATGAATCTGCGTCTTCAAAGTAATCTTCACCGTACTCAAATTCCAAGCCAAATCATGAGCCGTAGTAATACTCGTAATATCCGCCCCCACAAAACCAACAGCATTCAAAGCCGCCGTATTACCACCCGCCCCAATCCGCAACATCAACGCCTCATAAGCAATATGAAAACCAGCAATATCCTTCCTCGAAATAGCATCCCTGAAAGCCCCAATACCAAAACTCGCCACACTATCAGTAATCGTCAAAGCCGTCCTGCACACCCCAATCTTAAACTCCAAATCATCCATAATACTCCGCTCACTCCTCATATAACCCCGCTGCAAAACCGTCTCCCCCTTACTCAAAGTCCGCAACGTCTCCGTCCCGCTCATCCCATTCACAGCCGCAATCTGCGGCACAAACACCAACGCCTCCCAAGTACCCCCAATCACCGGATTATAAAGCTTCACACCAGTAGCATTAGCATCCAGCAAACTCTTCACCGCATTCGCAAACAAAACAACATCCTGTAATTCCATAACACTATATATTTATATCAAGGGCACAAAATTACAAAATAAATAGTTCCCTACCTAATTAAATCACATTTATTTTCAATTCCTATTATAAAATACTTTTCTCCAACACTTTTAAGAATCACAATAATGATGAATTTAATAACCATCATCATCCTTTTGTGGCAGCTCCTAAAAAGTCGCTATCACAAAAGGATGAAAGAAAAAATAATTGATAAGACAGCATGACTATCCACGTTCCTGGCGGGTTTTCCCTCCCGCCAGGTATAATAATTTTTTAACAAACAAATGTTAATAAATAATGAGTATCGAATGTAATTTGAAGGATTTATGAATGTAATTTTGTCCCTGAAATAAAATCAAATGAATCAAGAACAAAGGCGATATAAGCAAAGTGAGATTTTGGAATTTGCAAAAGATGATTTTCGCAATAAATACACGATTGAGGAGATTTTAAAAATGATTTCAAGGGAAGATTTTCTGCTTATTAAAGACATAGCTAAAATTGAAAAGGAATTAGGTTTTAGAAGTAATTTAGGGATAATAATATTGGATAATAGATTAAAATCTGAAAGAGATTATTTGGCAATTCTTGTCAAAATACAAGAGACATATAAATTAGATTTTAGTAATTCTACGATACGCCATGAATTTGAAAATCGTTTAAAAAGATTAGGAATATTGATAGATAGAAGGATAGTATTTGAAAAGAATATTGAAGTAAAACCACTTCGCTGGTCTCGATTTGTAATCCCGAATCATAATTTGTCCCTCGCTAATCAGGATTTATAACCCCGACCCTCTCTGTGAACCTCCTTTTTTCTCTTTTTTTTCTCTGTGTAATTTTTTTTTAATCTGTGAATCTGTGGCAATAAACCCTTTTTGGGAATGTTAAAACCATTAACTAAAAACCCACATTCTCCAAAAGGTAGGATAAACTCGCCCTCTGGTAGCATAAACTCCACCTCTGGTAAGATAATCTCCCCTCTGGTAGAATAATCTCCCCCTCTGGTAGAATAAACTCCACATCTGGCAAGATAAAACTCCCCTCTGGTAGAATAAACTCCCCCTCTGGTAGAATAATCTCCCCTTCATGTAGAATAAAAATGCCTTTATATAGGAAGATGATTCACTATGGTTTATTATAAGCCTCCACAATCTCACGCACAAGCCGATGCCTCACCACATCACTGGAATCAAGGTAAATGAAGTCTATGCCTTTAATATCTTTGAGCAATTCAACCGCCTGAATCAAGCCTGAAGGTTGCTGCTTTGGAAGGTCAATTTGAGTAATATCGCCAGTGATAATAAACTTAGCAGACGGTCCCATACGAGTCAGGAACATCTTTAATTGGCTCTCGGTAGCGTTCTGGGCTTCATCAAGAATAACGAAAGCATTATCCAATGTCCGCCCTCTCATGAAGGCCAATGGCGCCACTTCAATGATGCCATTCTCTATGTAAGTCTTCACCTTTTCACCGGCAATCATGTCATATAAAGCATCATATAATGGTCTTAAATAAGGATCAATCTTCTCCTTCAAATCACCAGGCAGAAAGCCAAGGTTCTCACCAGCTTCGACGGCAGGACGGCAGAGAATTATTCTCTTGATCTCCCGATTCTTCAAAGCTCGAACAGCCAATGCTACCGCGGTATAGGTCTTTCCAGTACCCGCAGGACCAATTGCAAAAACGATGTCGTTCTTCTCCGAACTTTCGACCAACTTCCGTTGATTGATGGACTTGGCTTTTACCAATAAACCATTCTGTCCATAGACCAGAACATCATTGGTAGTTTGCTGTTCCATCACCACTTCTCCAGTTTCTTTTTTCAATAAAAGCTTCATTGTTCCTTCGTTTAAGCCGCCATATTTATGGAAATGTTCTATCAGAAGGTTGATCTTTTCTTTGAACTCGTTTAAGTCCGCTTCCTCGCCTACTGCCTTGATTTCATTACCTCTGGCAATCAATTTCAAGTTCGGAAAACTACGTCTTATAATCTCTAAATTCTCATCGTTGATGCCAAAGAACTCTATCAGGTTGACCGATTCAATCGGTATAATTATCTCTCTCAAATTGTTTGAATTAGTCATTCAGTTTGTATTAGTATGTGTTAAGTTCTTAACGGGAAACGATGCCTCGTAGTATTTAGTTTTAAAGAAATAATATTGATTTAATACAGCCCAATAGTCCCTTTATATTTTTATCCAGAAACAATAGCCATAATTTATTTAATTTTGTCGCGCCAAATCAATGGCAACTGACGGAAAAAGTTTAATCATTTAGCGGAACAAAACAGTATTTTAAGAACCATGGCAATCATCACGCTTACTACCGATTGGGGAATGAAAGACCCTTATGTTGCCGTAATAAAAGGGATTATCATTTCTCATCTTCCTACTGCGAGCGTTGTTGATATTAGCCACGAAGTATCGCCGTTTGATTACATCGAGGCGAACTTTATTCTCAATAATTCTTATCCCTATTTCCCGAAGAATACGATTCATATTATCGGGATGGAAGATCATTTTAACGAGAATAAAACCAATCCTTTGTGCATCCATTATCAGGATCATTACTTCTTGGGAAGCGATACCGGTATCTTTTCCTTGATGTTTGGGAAACTCGAAGAGGGCATTGTCGAGATAGATATTTCATCTTTAGAAAACAGGACTTTCGTTGTTCGCGATGTATTGGTAAAGGCGGCGATACATCTCGCTAAGGGCGGACATTTGGATGATTTGGGAGAGCGGAAAAACAACATTATAGAAAAAATAATCCCCGAAGCATCGTACGAGAATAATAACATCAGAGGATATGTTATTTACATTGATAATTTCGGAAACCTGATTACCAATATCTCCCAAGAACTCTTCGATAAGGCAAGAGATGGTAGAAAATTTACCATTGTTTTGAAGACCAATAATCAATACATCAAAGAACTTAGCAATTCATACAACCACGCCAGCGATAACCAGATGTTCGCATACTTTAATTCCGAAAACTTCCTCGAGATTTCGATGGGAATGGATAAAGCGGCGAAGATGCTCAACATGCGTTTCGGAGATTCCATAAGAATAGAATTCGATGTTAATACGAATCGTTAAAATGTCGTTCCATTCTGGGAAGGTGGCATCCTTCTTAGCGTTATTCGATGAATATAAAGAAAAAATAAAAGCCTCCGAAGGATGCACCAAGCTCGTATTAATGCAAGACCAGGCAGATCCCACCATTTTCTTCACCTACAGCGAATGGAACAACGAAGAATCATTAAACAAATACCGATATTCTCCCCTCTTCAAAACCGTGTGGACACAAACAAAAGCATTATTCTCCGCCAAAGCCGAAGCATGGAGCCTAAACAAAACAATCGAACTATAAATTTTAAAACTAGTATACCATGAAACTAAACAAAGACGTACTCTTCGGAACCCTTAGCGGCGCATTAGTCTGCGCATTCGTGATGATCGAATTTTTATTAGGCTACCACTCCACCAAAATAGGCGACGGCAAATGGCTCTCCTACTTCGGAGTCCTTATCCCCATCACCATCATCGCCATCGCCATCATCAACAAAAAAAATACCTCGCAAGGCTACCTCGACCTGAAAGAAGGCATGAAAACCGGCATCATCATCTCCCTCATTACCGGCATCATCACCACCCTCTTTATGCTAATTTACAACAACTATATCAACCCCGAATTCTTCTCCACCGCCATGAACTACCAAACAAAACTCTTCAAAGAAGCCGGCAAAACACCCGACGAAATCGCCGCCATCATAGACCAATACAAAGCCAACCAAAAGCTCTCCGCACAGCTCATCTCCGGCATCATCGGCACCCCCCTCATGGGCATGCTCCCCTCCCTCATCATCACCCTCATACTCCGAAAAAACAAACCCACACCAGCCTAAAACCCAATCAAACTAAAACCCTTTGGGCGCGTCCCCTGCTGCCACCCACCAACCTCCCCACCAAAGGCAGCAGCGGTCGGGCTGTTCGGGGGTGCCGTTCCCGCCCTCCCCACGAAAAGCCCCACCAAAAGGCGGTAACCGTACCGCCCCTACCATCCCTCGCGCAGTAAACCGGCAAGTCCCCCACACCCAATCCGAATCCAAAAAAACACCCGCCAGAACACGAAAAAAACACGCGTGAACCTAACATTTTTACGCGTGAACCTGACTTATTTACGCGTGAACCTGACATGTTTACGCGTGAACCTGACATGTTTACGCGTGGATCTGGAACTTGAAATCGGGAATCAAAACGAAAACCAACCCAACAGATTCAAATCCCCCACAAAAAATTATCGACTGATAATGAATCAAAAACAAACACTAAAAGCCCCAACCCATCCCCCAGAACTCATCCCAAAACAAGAAACGAGAACCAAGAAAACAGATTTCTACACCTCCAAAAACACCCCCTTCGCAAGTATTTCCCCTAAAGCCACAAACAGTTTATCCAAATCCTCCTGGCAATTAAAACCATTCACCGAAAAACGAATAAAAAAATCCATCCCAATCCGCGTAACCGGCACCTCGATACGATAATGCTCAAACAAATGCCGCTGCAACCGCTCCGGCTCACGGGTTTTAATCCGCGTGCTGCACATTTGCCCCAAAAAATCCGCATCCATCGGGCAAAGCGGCACCGTTCCCAGCAAGTCGCAGAACCGAATATAGTTGTTTTGCACCAATTCCCGACAGTCCTCCGCCACTTGTTCCCAATGATGCTCTTTCATAAATTCAATCGCCTTCGGAACCGTCAAAAAAGCCGAAATATCACGCGTACCCTGCATCTGATGATAATCCAAAAACTGCGAATCAGACGGCGTCGCGCTATCATATCCCCAACTTATCAACAACGGATCGAACATCCCCTGAAACTCCTTTTTAACATACAGAAAAGAACATCCCTTCGGCGTCATCATCCACTTATGGCACGCCCCGGTATATATATCCGCCTCCAATTCGGCAAGGTTCAGCGGCACATGCCCGGGCACATGCGCACCATCCACAATCGTTAGCAAGCCGCGGCGTTTCGCTTCCGCACAAATCTCTTTCACCGGCAATCGCAACGCCGTCGCACTCGTAATTTGGGAGATAAAAATCGCCTTCGTTTTCTCGGAATACCCCTTCCAAAACTGTTCTATCAACACTTCTTTGGAAACCACCGGCAATTCTATTTTTTGCTGGATATATCGGGCATTATTTTTCTTGCAATAATAGGTCCATGTCCTATCCAAAGCCCCATATTCCAGGTTCGTTGAAAGAATTTCGTCCCCCGCCTCCAGCTTCAGGCTTTTCGCAATAATGTTTATCGCGTACGTCGGATTATTCACATAAACCAAGTCGTCCGCATCGCAATTAACGTACTCCGCCAGAGCTTCCCGCGAGCGTTTCAAATAACCGACACTGTTCACCGCGATAAATTGTGCAGGTTCTGTTTCCAATAATAATTGCCACTGCTGGTAGTCCTCAAAAATCGGTTTTGGGCAGGCTCCAAACGAACCAAAATTAAGGTATGTAATCGCAGGATCGAGGAGAAATAGGGCTTTTAGTTTTTTAGATTCTGTCATAGAATTGTGTTTAAGGATTCATTAATATTATGTCGCGGCAAAAATAGTATTTCCATCAGGATTCCGAAAGCAGAAACCCAAGCCATCCTTTTTTAGAGGTTTTTAATGGCTACTATTTTTATTTAATACCTTTTTCAAGTTCAAAATTTCAAGATTTAGGAGGAGCAAATTTTGGGTTAAAACATTCTATTAGTAACTTCATGTAAATCATACCCATTCGGAACCTTCCGAGATGCATCCGTTTTTTGGAGGATGCCTCACCCAAGGTTATTTGTTACCCTCATTAAAAAACCGATGCCCCACCCAATGTTATTTTATGCTTTCTGTAAAAAAAGTGATCTTCCTATTGATAAAATTTTATGCACAATAAATAAAATTCAAAACCGAACTGTCTGCGACCTTGATTGGATGCATCTAAACTTTTTGCAGGGCATACCCGTAAGAAGCCGTCCGTCTTTCTTTCGGGCGTTTCTTTTGGGCTAATAACAGATATTCTTAACATTCTTTTTAACAAAACTTAAATTTTATGGCAAAACCTTACACTCAACTTTTTGACATTTTTTTGTGGATAACTGCCACGAGATAAAATTTAATAAAATTTTTATGGACTATCACCCCCAGCCATTAATACTTAAAATCAATCACTTACGCTTATTTTTATCCCGATGGAGGAAAACTTTAACTAAAAAAATGACAAATAAATTTGGATGGTATCTGAAAAAATCCGTACTTTTGCACTCTCAATCTTACAAAAAGCGGTTCATGCTCCAAATTTTATCAACAAAATACTAAAATAAATGAATTCAAGAAACACAAAATTTAATCAATCAAATTTCAAAAATCAAACCACTAAAAACATGTACAAAAAAAATTATTACAAAACGACAAAACCCTTATTGGTGGCTTCTTTAATGGTAGCCTCACAGGGTTAATTTATCCTCGGTTTCAAACCGAAAAAATCCCCGTTCAAAACGTAACGAGAAGAGAACAATTTTTAAAAAATAAACACAGATAAAATCATTCAACAGTATCAAATCTAAAACACACAAGTATTAAAAAAACAATAAAAAAATGAACAAATCTAATTACAACACAAAATCAATCTTCGTAGCTTTATTCCTTCTCATCAGTGGAATTTCTTTTGCAGAAGGTACCAAACAATTTATGCCAACGTCGTCGAGCGTTGGGTTTCTCCAGATCTATGATAACAATGATTCTTCGAGAAATTTCATGACTTTTACAGCCCCTGCGAACAAAAGGCTGTATATTCATATTACCGACCCCGCAACCGAAAAAATTTATTTCGGTTTTCGCGATAGTTTGTAACATCCTTATTATCGTCTTCGCGATCCTAATGGAAGTATTGTTATAGCTGCAACGCTTGCGCCTACGAGTGGTAATCCGGGATATATCAGTACCTATACCCAAGCGGTAAATGGTCCTACGGTAGTCAATGCTTCGGGTTATAATGCTCTTTCATATCAACCGACATTATCGGGAGATTATTATTTAGAGTTTAATTCCAATAGTGCTACTACGTTTGACTATACAAAGGTGTATTTTCCTCTGTTCGATGTTACCGTAGTGAAGACTACGAATAATACGGCAATCAACGGTCGCCTTTGGTCGCAAGAATGGGATATGTCAACGAGTTCGTTTGCGGTTGGATACGATGGTTCGTACTACGTTTATACTGGCGATAGTATGGTTACAAAAGTAAATTTGAATGGGATGAAAGCTTATGGATTTTACTTTTTGTGTAATCAAAATGGGGTAGGGAATACTGGCAATTTGACTAATGACAGAAAATCGGTAACTGGTGATGGACATCCGGTTGGTTTACATAAATTATTTTTGAATAATCCAGATTCATTGGCTTACCCTACCGGAAATCCATTGTCATTGGTTTTTTATGCTACGATAGAAGGATGCCCTACAGGAGGATATTGTATTAAAGTCTATTCTAACAGGGCAGGAGCAGTTCAGATTTATTTAAACTTAAATGGGCAAGCCGGATTTCAATATGGCACTACAGACCGTCAATTGGGAACTTATATTCAAGCAGGTTTAACGTGTATTACATGGGATAGAAAAGATGGAAACGGAACATTGGTTCCGTTGAATACCTCATTTACAGCTACAGCAACATTTCTTGGTGGGTTAACCAACTTCCCGAATTATGATGCAGAGGCGAATAATAACGGATATATAGTTACACAGGTTCGCCCTTCGAGCAATGCTCCATTGTTGTATTGGGATGATACAAATGTACCCAATACAAATCTTCCCGATACCGAAACGGTAATTGCAAATTATACAGGTGCCGTTGCTCCTTCGCATACTTGGAATGGTGATCAGGGAGGTAATGGTTTTGGGAATGTTAATACCATTAATACATGGTGGTATTCATACTCTGCGGACAGAGTGATTACTTATACCGTAAAAGATACTTGCGGACCCAATGTAATAGCTGATAATTTTAATGTTCCAATGAATGTTGCAACATCAGGAAATGTTCGGACGAATGATTCGGATCCGCATAACTATGGACTTACCAGTGCTGTAATTGTTCAGCCACTACATGGAACATTGGTATTTAATACTGATGGAACATTCACTTATACTCCATTTAGTAATTACAGCGGAACAGATTATTTTGTATATCAAGACTGCGAAACAGTGAGTCCATTTCTTTGTGATAGGGCAACCTGTACTTTTACAGTTTTACAAGGTGCAACCGTAGGGACTTCAAGTGTTACTAATGTTGCATGTTTTGGACAGAGTACTGGTTCAATCATAATAACGGTTTCTGGCGGCTCCACACCATATACTTACTTATGGTCAAATGGGGCTACAATCCAGAATTTATTGAATGTGGTAGCAGGTACTTATACTTTAACTGTTACCGATCATGCAGGTAGTAAGTCTTTTTTAACAAATACTATCACACAATCGGGGTCAGTAATTGTGTCTTCGACTGCACAAACAAATGTTTTATGTAATGGTGCTGCAACCGGAACTGCTGGAGGTACAGCAACCGGCGGAACTTCTCCGTATACTTACCTTTGGAATAATAATGCAGTTACCTCTAATAGAAGCGGATTAACTGTAGGAACTTATTCAGTTACTGTAACTGGTAATAATGGCTGTACAGCCACACAAGTTTATGTTATAACTCAACCTGCTGCCCCTTTAGCAGCATTAGTTTCTCAAACAAATGTGAATTGTTTTGGAGGGGCAACTGGGGTAGCTGGAGGAATTGCAACTGGTGGAACTTCACCTTATACTTATTTGTGGAATAATCTAGCAATTACTTCAGCAAGAAGTGGATTGACAGCGGGAACATATTCAGTAACTGTTACTGATGCAAATGCTTGTACAGCAATAAGGGCTTATGTTATAACACAAGTTGCTACGATAACAGTTTCTGCGTCTCAAACAAATGTTCTTTGTAATGGAGCTGCTTCTGGAGCTGTAGGAGGAATTGCATCCGGTGGAACCTCGCCTTATTCTTATACTTGGGATAATGCAACGACATTACCTAGTAGAACAGGGTTAATTGCTGGAAGTTATTCTGTTACTGTTACCGATGCAAATGGCTGTACCGCAACAAGAATTTATTCGATAACTCAATCTACTGCAATTGTTGTTAATGTAAGCCAGACAAATGTTTTGTGTTTTGGAGCTGCGACTGGAATCGCAGGAGGATCAGCAACAGGAGGAACACTGCCATATACCTACCTTTGGAGTACCGGTGCAACGACTTCAAGTAAAAATACTTTGACAGCCGGAACATACACATGCACTGTTACTGATGCAAATAGTTGTACAGCATCCAGAGTATTTGTAATAACCCAGCCATCAGCTTTAGCTGCATCTGTTTCACAAGCGAATGTAGCATGTTTTGGCGGATCAACCGGATCAGCAGGTGGTTTAGCGACGGGCGGCACCTCACCGTATGTTTATTTATGGAGTACTGGATTGACGACCTCTGGTATCAGCAATCTTTCTAGCGGCACTTAT
>CAIMUP010000113.1 GCA_903844645.1 uncultured Bacteroidota bacterium | reverse complement strand
GGTATTGCAACATTAAAAGATGACGTTTTTTTTGTTGATGGAAATATTGAGAAAAATGGTTGCTACATCAAAACGAATGAAAGTGGAACCTATGAAATAGAAAAGGCTTCGACAAAATCCGTCTACAAAATATCAGACTTTAAAACACAAGAAGAATCAAGAAAGAACACAAGAAAAATAATTTTTCCATACACAATAAAAAATGGAATTGCAACCGCCATTTCGGAAAGTAAATTCAAAAAGTATTTTCCAAAATGCTATAATTATTTACTATCTGAAAAAGAAAATTTACTCGCAAGGGATAAGGGGAAGATAAAATTTGAACCATTCTTTTCTTGGGGAAGAACACAAGGATTAACAAGAATTGGAAAGAAAATTCTTAATCCTACATTTAGCAAGCACCCAAGGTTTTTAATTGTTGAAGAAGAAGAGTCTTTTTTTACAAACGGTTATGGAATTTTCTTTAGAGAACAACAAGGAAATTCAATGTTTGAAGATTCAATAAACCAACTTACAAATATTAAGAACATAGACGTTGTTCAGAAAATTTTAAACTCTTATTTAATGGATTACTATGTAAGCAAAACGAGTGTATCCATTGAGGGTGGTTATCCTTGTTATCAGAAAAACTTTATTGAGAAATTTACATTTCCTGAATTTACAATCTCCGAAATAGAAACGATAAGATTACTAAAAAGCGAACAAGAGATTGATGATTTTTTAATTCAAAAATATCAAGTAAATATTCAACTTCCGAATCTTGCTTTATAAGTAGAAAGTATAGATGGAGTGAAGGAATCCCAATTCAATTCAACAATATTTGCATGTGAATTTTTTGGCATTAATCCATCAGCAATTAACTCCTCATTTGTATGATAAATCTTAGCTGGTGTTTGACTAAAATCAACTATTATCAGACAAACCTTTTCGTATTTGTAATCCTCTTTTGTATAGTCTAATCTTCCATTAATGGCTTGAAAAGATTTAATATATTTTTCAACAGCACCAACTTTATTTATAAAAGCAATTTCATGATTCTTCATTGCATTAGGATCATATTCTTTGACAGCAATCATATAGACTTCACCTAAAACCATTTTTGGACATCTAACATGAAGGTTTGAAGCTTCTGCAATTGTTCTTTCATATAGTGTATCAAAGTTTTTTGCCAAACTACTTATTTGGCTTCTAACATTTATTGATATTGTCCTTTCTGTATATGCTTTACCATAATAATCAGTTGTCTCCTGTAATAATCCTTCCTCCATTATTTCATTCTCTGGAGTATAGCCATTTGGAGCAACACAAACATCTTGAGCTTTTTGTTTTATAAACCCAGCTAATTTCATTTCAGGTTTTGATGCTCCTAATGGAGGATAAACTCTATGTCTTTCAATTCCTGCATTTATCAAAGCTGACTTTACAGCTTCATGGATATTATTAATTGGTCTTGAAGACCTTATTATTGCTTCTTTGGCATCAATACCTCCTTCAAGAATTGATGTATCAATTAAAGCTTTAAAATTATTTACTCCCTCCTGAAGGCTTATTAAATTCACCATTGTCAAAGAATTGTTTTAATGTTACACCTAAAGCTTTTGCAATTTTTTCAATGTTTATAATTGAAACATTTCTTTGCCCGTTTTCAATACTTGCGATGTAGCTTCTATCTAAATCAGCATCATAAGCCAAGTCCTTTTGGGACAAGCTTTTTGCTTCTCTAAGCTCCTTAATTCTTCTTCCAATTTTGAGTTTTACATCCACGCCGCAAAATTCCATATTTGTTGACTATAAATCAAAGACTATAAGTAACACATGGAAATATATTAATATAAAACCTTCAAAGTGTTTAAGAACTTGTGAGCTTTCGCTTGGCGAACATAATATATTACAAAAGGAAATTATTGAAGAATTTCTTCCACGATTTGGTAGTGATTGTGTTGTTCTTTATATTGGTGATACTTCAAATAAATTGTTGCATATTGAGACAAAAGAATTAAAGAAACTAAACTTCTTTGAGTTATCACATGATGAATTGCCTGATGTAATTGCGTATAGTAAAAAGAATAATTGGTTATACTTAATTGAAGCCGTTTATAGTTCCGGACCAATGAGTGAAACAAGGGTTTTAGGATTAAAAAAGATGTTGAAAGATTGCAAAGCAGAATTGATATTTGTTACAGCATTCTTAACAAAAAATGATTGCAGAAAATGGATGATGGACATTGCCTGGGTAACAGAAGTATGGACTGCAGATAATAAAGATTATTTGATACATTTCAATGGGCATAAGTTCTTAGGAGCTTATTAATCCCTAAAACTTAACGAAGAAAAATCAACAACAAAACTACCCTCACAGCTATCCCAAATAGAAGGGAAGATTTCCTATTGCGAAACCCGCATCAATGAAATAGTTTATCAGTTGTATGAATTAACTGATGATGAAATAAAGATAATAGAAGGGAAATGAAAAAGACAAACTCAAAGAAGTTAGATGAAGCCTTCGAAAATGCCGAAGCATTCATAGAGAAAATGAAACTTATGGATGACAAAAAACTCTCCAAACATCTGGATTTATTCCAAGAACAAATGGAGATAGCATACAAAGCAAACAACCACGAAGCCTATCAACTCTTATTTGAATACGAACGACAAACAATAGAGGCACGAGTGAGGAAAAACTTTTGATAACAATCTTCCCCCTGTATTAGAGTTTTCTTCCGAATAATTTTCTAATTTTGTCGTCTTAAATTATCACCTTAAAATATACCATGCGCCACAGTAACGAACAATCTTTGAAAGATGTCATTCAAGATCTTTTGAATGCCTACCGCCTGCGTGGTAAATTGAAGGAAGTAAAGCTCATAAAATCGTGGGAAAAGGTGATGGGAAAAACCATCTCCAACCGTACCTCCGAAGTGTTTATCAAAGATAGAATATTGTATGTCCGTATCCTCTCCGCTCCCTTAAAACAAGAGCTTCATTACAACCGAACCAAGGTGATTACGATGCTTAATAACGAAGCAGGCGAAGAAGTAATAACAGACCTCGTGATACTGTAATTAAAGGCTGTTCAAGGCAGCTTTGATACCTTCGATATTAGGATAATCATTCGCGTTTTCCAACACCTCTGCAAAGCGAATAACCCCTTCTCTATCTATCACAAACGAAGCTCGTTTGGAAACCCCGATGTATCCCCAATTCCACGTTTCATACAAGGCATTATATGCCGCAGAAGCATCCTTATTATAGTCTGATAAGAGATTAAAATTCAGATGATGCTCGGCTTTCCACTTCCCTAAGGTGTAAAGCGAATCAGTTGATACCCCAAGGACCACAGCATCTAAATCATTGTACATCGTTTGCTCGTCTCGCATCTGACACATCTCCTTCGTACACACCCCTGTAAAGGCAAACGGGAAGAACAAAAGCACTACGTTATGACCCTTGTATTCTTCTAAATTATGTTCCTTCTTATCGGTGTCATACAGCTTGAAGGACGGGGCTTGTTGACCAATTTCTATACTCATATTTCTATTGTTTATTGTTTTATTCGGCTGCAAAACTATTCTTTTAATTGGGAATAAATAAAGAGACCGATAAGGAACAGATTTCCGATCCCTAATATCCCATTTATCAACATCCAATTCGATAAATCGCCGCCTACCAAGTCATGTATGTTTCCTGCATAACATAAGATTCCTAAGCCGAATACAATAAGGAAAAAAGGATTCAAAGTTTTGTTTCTGATGTAATAAATCAGATAAATAATCAGCGGAAGAGAGAAGATAAAATGTTCTGTATCGGTATGAGTTATAGAAGGAATGAGCGCAAGTAACAAGAAGAAATTGGTAAGGAAGTTTCTTTGGATAAGCTCTGGATTATTCTCCTTTTGTTTGATCAATAAAAGGCTGAATATCCTGAACAAAACAATGCTTGCAACAAAGAAAACGATGTGAATATCATCAGTAATAAACCGTATCAAATAATGATTCAGCAAGAAGTAAATAGTTTGCTCGGAGTTGATGATACCAGCGTTATGAGCCCTCATGGTATCGAGCCATTGTGCATGTAATTCTATGTTCTTTCCAAAGCCAAGAAGCAATGCCGGCAACAATAACCCGATAAGAATAGTAGCAACAGTAATGAGTATTATTTTAAACTTTCTATTAATAAATAATAACGGAAACAAGATCAAAAAATGGGGCTTGAATAAGATAACAATACCGATAACTATCGCAGGAAGTATCGTTTTATTTTCGATAATTCCTTTGATAGAAAACAAGAGCATCGCAAGCAACAAGATGTTTACATTACCTAAATGCAACTCCCTTTGAAGATGCACCACACCTGCCAGAAACCCAAAGAAGAGAAGCATTTGCGGACTGTTATCTTCACCGAAATACGTTGTTATCAAGGTTAATGAAACATTCAAAACATAAATAATCAAAGCCACGATAATAAAGAAATAAATACCCGAAGCAAGCGAGTAGGGGAGGAGCGATAAGGGAATAAAAAACATCGCTGCAAACGGAGAATACTTATAATATCCCGAACCAAGCGTAAATAGTTCGTTGTAAAGATTTCCTCCATGAAGCAACTGCGAAGCTGCCATGTAATAAACCTTGAAATCGTTCAGCCAGAAGCGGTTATTGATATTTTCTATCACAAAAAAGGCGAACAAAATAAGGGATAACAATATCGAAACCTTGTGCTTCGCGAAGAATTCTTTGCTGAATATGGAGGACATTTCTTTAAGATTAAATAATAAAACCGAGGCTGCAAAGTTATTAAGCCAAATTCAATTACTTTTGCAGCCGATAAATAAATTATAAGGACGATGAATAAAACTAAAGTAGCAATCAATGGTTTTGGCAGGATAGGGAGGATGTATTTCCGCACTACGATGAACAATCCCTCCATTGAAATCGTGGCTATCAACGATATTACCGACACCCATACACTTGCTCATTTGTTGAAGTATGATTCCGTTCATGGCAAGTTCGATGGTATGGTTTCTTCCACGCCAAACAGCCTTCTTATTAATGGAAAAGAGGTGCGTATTTATGCTGAAAAAGAACCTTCATTATTACCTTGGAAGGAGTTGGATGTTGATCTCGTCATTGAATCCACAGGTAGGTTCACAGATGAAGCCGGAGCCACTAAACACCTGCTTGCCGGAGCTATGAAGGTCATCATTTCTGCGCCTGCAAAGGGTACTATCAAAACGATTGTGCTTGGCGTGAATGATTCCATTATTACCGGAGATGAAAAGATTATTTCTAATGCCTCTTGCACCACAAATAATGCTGCTCCGATGCTGAAAGTATTGAATGATTTATGGGAAGTAGAGACAGCATTTATTACTACGGTGCATTCCTATACAGGCGACCAAAATTTGCATGATGCTCCGCACAAAGACTTGCGAAGAGCGAGGGCTGCGGCATGTTCTATTATCCCTACTACCACTGGGGCGGCGAAAGCGATGACTGATATTTTTCCGTTCCTCGAAGGCAAGCTTGGTGGTGCCGGAATTCGTGTGCCGGTGCCTGATGGTTCGTTGACAGATTTGACATGTATCTTGAAGAAAACGCCTACCGTTGCGGAGATTAATGCAGCCTTCAAAACAGCCTCCGAAACATCGTTGAAAGGCATTCTGGAATACACCGAAGACCCTATTGTTTCCATTGATATTGTTGGGAATCCACACTCTTGCGTTTTTGATTCGTTGCTAACGACGGTGGTTGGGGATATGGTGAAGGTAGTAGGCTGGTATGACAACGAAATAGGGTATTCTAACCGCCTGATGGACTTAACTTTGAGGCTTAAATAATTCATAAAAATGGCTGCTGCATCGCTTCATGAAACGCTTGCAAAATATATCCCGCATGAATCGGTGAACATCGTTGCGGAATGGATTATTAAGCATAAAATAAAGGTCAAGATTACGCGTACTCGCAACACAAAGTTGGGTGATTACCGGCATCCGTGGAATGGCAAGGGACATCAGATAACGATTAATCATGACCTTAATAAATACGCCTTTCTGATCACGTTTACTCACGAGGTTGCGCACTTAAAAACATGGTTATTGCATCAAAATAAAGTGTCGCCGCATGGTGATGAATGGAAGAAAGAATTCAAATTATTGTTACATCCGTTGTTGCATCATTCTATCTTTCCGGTTGATATTATTCATGCCCTAAAACATTACCTTGCGAACCCTGCTGCCAGTAGTTGCACGGATTTACCGCTGTCGAGGGTCTTAAAAAATTATGATAAGGATGCTGATGAATTCATCCATGTCGAAGATATTCCGATGAAGGGTTTGTTCGCGTTTGATGATGGCAGCATCTTCCGAAAGGATGAATTAATCAGAAAGAAATTTAAGTGTACCAACATCAAAACGGGGAAGGTTTACATAGTGAATCCGATAGCTAAAGTGAAGCTCGTGGTGAGAGACGAATAAGCCTCTCGAATTTATACAAAAGTGGGGCGTATTTTTTATTAGAAAATGGCAGCCGCAGCTTTATGTATAGCGACTTTATTATTAATGATAGTAGCGGCTGTTTTATCCAGCGTGGCGGAGCTTGTTTTAAAGCCCGTTTGTTTCATTTTATTCAGTGAAAAACCCCTGTTTTGCCCTGTTTTGAGGTTCTCCAATATAGCTAAAGTGTTGAACTGTATAAGCAAAACTTGCATAGGAGGATTTCCCATGGAAATGGTCTTAATAAACATGGAAATGGTCTTAAAAAACATGGAAATGGTCTTAAAAAACATGGAAATAGTCGCAGCAAACATGGAAATAGTCTTATTCAACATGGAAATGGTCGCAGCCGACATGGAAATGGTCTTAATAAACATGGAAATGGTCTTAATAAACATGGAAATAGTCGCAGCCGACATGGAATTGCTTGCAATTAAATTGTAATTGGTGATGGTATCAATTTTAATGGAGGTTGCCATCATGTTTTATCTCTTGAAAAAATAATTTTTGGAAGAAAAAACTTTACCAAAGCATTGTACTTTGGTAAAGTTAATTGCATCGTTTTAGGTAACATTAATAAAGGTAAATTCACTGATGCCTTGCGGTCCTTTTCTGGTGATTAATTGATGGGCAATTCGCGCTTCGGTGTGCGGTTTCAAGCAATTCCGATGGACAGTATTTGCAATCCTAATCGAACAATCATTCTTTTATCCATAATAATTTGTAATTTTGTTGCCCACAAACAAATATTCTTAACAATGAAAAAAATTTACTTGGTATTAATCATTTCGTTGATGAGCCTTCATGGTTTCAGCCAACAACAGTATTGGAATTGGTATTTTGGTTATCATTCCGCCCTCAATTTCAGTACCGGAATTCCCGTTGCTGTTACCGGAGATTCGATGCATCAAGCCGAAGGCAGTGCCTCTATTTCTGATGCTGCCGGGCATCTGTTATTTTATACCGATGGCGATACCGTTTGGGATAATACGCACTCGATTATGCCCAATGGTGCGGGCTTGATGGGCGATTGGTCATCCACGCAAGCTGCCTTGATTATTCCCAAGCCCGACAGTGCTAATATTTATTATGTCTTCAATGCTGCCGCAAGCATAGGTGCTAATGGAATCCGTTATTCGGAAGTGGACATGACGTTGAATGGCGGGCATGGTGATATTACTGTAAAGAATGTTCCGTTGGTTACTCCTGCCTGCGAAAAGTTGACTGCTGTGAAGCATTGCAACGGACATGATTACTGGGTTGTGGTGCATAATTACTATGACAATGCTTTCTATGCTTATCTGGTTACCAATGCCGGAGTTGCACCACCAGTTATTACACATATTGGGATGTCGGTTAGTACGAGTTCGAACTATATTGGTTATCTTAAAGCCTCTCCCAACGGACAAAAGATGGCTGTTGCCTGGGAAGCAAGCGGCACATTTGAGTTGTATGACTTCGATAACGGGACTGGTGTTCTATCCAACCTGAAGACGCTTTACATTTCCTTTAATGTCGGACCTTATGGTATTTCCTTTTCTCCCGACAACACAAAGATGTACACATCCGTCTTTACCAATACGGGTTCTTCGGTCTTTCAATTTGATATTTCGTCGAACAATCAAGCCACTATTTTGACTACACGGGTTACTATCGCGAATAGCCCGAATGCCTACGGAGCATTGCAGATTGGACCTGATAATAAAATTTATATTGCGGAATATAATAGTCCGACTTTGAGTGTTATCAACGCCCCGAATGCGCTTGGTTTGGCTTGTAATTGTGTATTGAATTCCTTGCCGCTGGCACCTGGAATATCTTCCTTCGGATTGCCAAATATGGTGGATGCAATCGTCACACTTCCCAGCACCATCGTGATAGATACTACAGTATGTTCAAGCTCTCTGGTGCTTACTGCCACGGCTATTGGCAGCACATACCTATGGTCCACCGGGGAAACTTCCGCTTCCATTTCTATAACTAATAATGGAGCCTATTGGGTGCAAGTTCAAAGCCCCAATGGATGCGCTGCCATCGTTACACTGACCGATACTTTTCATGTTACTATCTCTGCCCCTTTTACTGTTAATCTCGGGGCTGATACCACGCTATGCAATGGCGATTCTATTACCCTAAATGCAGGTAATCCAGGCAATCAATTCTTATGGTCGAATGGCGCAACCACCCAATTCATCACTGTTTCTGCTACTGGTAATTATTATGTTCAGGTTACCAATGGAGGATGCACCGTAAGCGATTCCATTGGAGTTAATGTCCTTACTTTTATTCATCCACACAGCTCCTTCCTTGTGGATACGCTTTCTGGCTGCAAACCTTTGATCATTCACATTACGAATACGAGTACCGATGCTACTTCTTATTGGTGGCATTTCAGCGAAGGAGGCACTAGCACGGTTATTAATCCGGTGCATTCTTACAGCCATTCTGGCAGCTATTCTATTACTCTTGTAGACTACGATACCACGGCTTGCGGCATCTTTACAGATACTTCTGTGCAGATTTTTTATTACATTGTTTTCCTTCCTCCCCAGATTCCTACGATAACACAATTGGGGGACACGCTGATCTCGAGCACGGCTTACCAATACCAGTGGTTCTTAGGCAACACGAGTATCGCGAATGATACCAACCAACAGTTTACCATCCCTGGAAACGGTTGTTATCATGTCGAAATAACGGATAGCAATGGATGCAAAAGCAAGTCTGATTCTATCTGTTTTACTACGGGTATCAATGAGGTTAGTAGCAGTCATTCCATCGTTATTTATCCGAATCCTAATGATGGTAATTTTGTTTTGGATTATCATTTAGCTACTGCGAATGCTGTTTTTGTGGTTACTGATTTGACAGGGAGAGTGGTCTTTAAGAATGAACTGGTTGGCAATGCAGGCAAAGAAAGAATTGATATTTCCTCGCTTTGCAATGGTATGTATTTTTACCAAGTGATGACTGCGAATGAGACTTTGCAAGGCAAGATAGTGGTGGTGGTGAGGCGGTAGGGAGAAGTGGGGTCGGAATTGCAAATCCAGACTATTAGGTTTTGTACCCCTACGAGTTTATGGGTGTGGTGCGAAGGTGTATACAGCTTTTTCGAGGGATGATGGATTCATTCTTAATTTCATTACCGGGGAATTCTGTAATTTTGACGGATGAAAAAAATAATAGTTATCACGTTTCTTGTGCTCTCCCTCGGTGCTGGTAAAAGCATTGCGCAGGGTTTCGATATTGATCAATGGTGGGTTACGTTCGGAATTGGGAATGCTTTTGAGGGATTTAAGGATGGGCAACGGGGGCTGAATATGAGTGGGAATATCAATGTCCATTCGGGGAAATATTATTATCAAATCGGGTTGGATGATTCGGGTGTGCCTATTTTTAGTGACAAAACGATGGGTGCAATCCATTTCGATGTCGGGCAATGTTTAATTACCGATTATTATATGCTCACTGCATTCGGCGGATTGGGGATTATGAATTATGCTTACTCCGATGTTAATTCTAAGATACAAAATAAGCCTACGATCGGCATCAATCTGAATGCGAACCTGACGTTGAAACCGCTGAAGTTAATCGGTGTTTCCATCGAACCGTATTGCAACCTTCGGTATCGGCATACGGTCTCAGGTATTCGGTTGGTATTGATGCTCGGCGACGGTATTTAAGATCAAATTAATCGCTTCACTTTCGTTTCCGAAGTGAGCTTGAGGTGTTCCATATCGAGGTCATAAATAAGGTTTATTCCTGGTCGCTTTCCTTTTTCTAATGTCCCTAATTGTGTATCGAAGTTAAGGAATTCTGCACCGTTCTTTGTCGCCCATGTAAGGAGCAATTCGAGCGGAAGTTCAGGAGCATGTTTGGCAATGGTTTTTAATTCATCGAGGATGGATAAACTCCAATTCGAAGCGTAGCTATCGGTACCCACTACGCAAGTCGTATGGGCATCAAGAAAGGCTTGGTAGTTTGGCAGTTTATTCTCGATATATAAGTTCGCATTGGGGCAGAAACACCAGTAAAGCTGGGGATGATGAGCCATTGCCCAATGAATATCATCGGGGGTAGTAACGGTATTATGCACCAGCAAAGTCTTCGAGGAATGCGGCATCTTTTCCAGATAATTTTCGATGGAATTCTTGCCAGTAGCATGGAAGTTATCCATGTTATTTCCCCAACTTTTAATCCTCTCGAAGATAGTTCCGGTCTTGGTTTTGAACAAATCATTTTCGCCTTCGCATTCTTGATTATGGATGGAAAGAATCGCGTTGTTCTGCATGGAAAAATCGGTAATCATCCTGAATAATTCATCGGAAACAGAGTACGGCGCGTGGGGCGTAATGGATTTTTTCAAGCCCTCGGGATATTCCGCGAAGAGCCGCATGGCATTATCGAAAACATCTTTCGATTTCGCGGGATCGAAGGCGAAAACTTCGATGAAAGTATGGTAGTTCAGGCGTTGCTTTTCCTTTTGTTTATAGGTCGTATTGCCATTCGATATATCTCCGACGGCAACAATTCCATTGCTCAACATTTCTTGTTCGGCATCGGCGATGGATTGCTCAATAACTGCCAATTCAGGGCGATTGAGCGCAAGAATATCGCGGATAAAAACGTCCAAGCCGGTATGTTCCTTGAGTAATCCTTTGAAAAAAGAAAGTTCCAGATGGCAATGTGCATTGATAAAACCTGGGCAAATAATTCCTTCGTGATATTCCACTTCGTCCTTAATATTCATTTCGAGGCAAGGGCGGACATCCAAAATAAGTCCATCATTATCCAGAATAACCACCCCATTTTTCATGGGTTTCGAGGCTATTGGAAAGATATAATCGGCAGTAATTTTTCTCATGGGGCAAATATAGGTGGAATATCGGGGAATTTTCTTTATCCCGCAGGAAAATTTTATTAAATACCGAGAAAAGCTGCTTCTATTCTGTAAAATACTCCTTATATAATGACTACTATTGCTTATATAATGACTGCTACTCCTTATATAATAGAATCTTTCATGATTCAGTCCCATAGGGATAACCTTTTGGTAGTAATAATGGAATAAGTAGATTCACAAAGCCGCGATTCCCTGTCAGGATGTTTGTTCAAAATTTTTATTAGAACAAGCGAAGGGCTTAAATGTAAGGTTTTACATTCACTGGTAAGCAAGTTCGGTAAACTTGCAAGCAAGTTCGGTAAACTTGCAAGCAAGTTCGGTAAACTTGCAAGCAAGTTTGGTAAAGTTGCAAGCAAGTTCGGTAAACTTACTCGTAAGTTCGGCAAAGTTACTCGTAAGTTCGGCAAAGTTACTCGTAAGTTCGGCAAAGTTACTCGTAAGTTCGGCAAACTTACTTCCTTTTGATTGCCACCTTGCATCCCTATCCGGTTTATATGTCTTGAATTATTCATTAAATATTTGTGGTCAAGCATCCTGACATGTAATCGCCCCTTCCCGATTGCCTGTCAGGATGTTTATTCAATTTATAATTTAACATTCATAATTTATAATTTCCTTTTTATGATTGCATCCGCTTTGGCGGTGCAGCAATAAAAGGAAGATGAGGGTGGCGATTAGGATTCCATAATTTATCGAGAGCGAGTCCTTACAGGTGCATGGTATTTTTTCAGGATTTATTCGTGAGGGCATCATCAATTTCGGTGATGGGCTTGCATCGCGGACTGATTTTTTTGATGCTTGATGGGATTCAAAAAGAGGTGAAAAAAAATTATTAGGATGCATAATGCTATCTCATGTATTATTCATAAATATTGTTTAATTTTGCAGCAATATAAATTAAATTCGCTCGACAGAGGATTGACATGGAAAATCTTATCAAAATAGTAAAGAAATTAAGCAAGAAGGAATTTACAAACCTCTTGGAAGAAGTGTCTGGCGGTAAGGATAATCACCCGCGCTATGTGCTGGAATATATCCGTGTATCGAAATTTGATGAGGAAGTTTTAATACAAAAATTGGAGATTGATCATGGTGCGTATTATACCATGAAATCGCGGCTGATGAACAAGGTAGCCGTTGTTTTGGCGAATAAAAATACTTATGCCATTAAAGAAAAAGTTGCGAATGTAGGGTCTTCTATCTTTAATGAAGATAAAAAGATCACGATTAAATATCTTAAAGATTTGGAGAAACAATTAATTTCCTTCGACCTGTCCAATGAGCTGATAGTAGTATATAAAGCCCTTGCTCGGCATCACATTTATGATCCTGATGAATACGATAAATATGAGAAGCTCTACAATAAACATGTAGCCCACTCGCTGGCGATGGAAAAAGCGGAAGATTTGTTGCTGAAATTCATTCGGGATGTAGGCGAATACCGGCTTACAGGCGATCCGGTGGATAAAGAAATGATCCATCGGCAGCGAAGAGAAATGTATAACATCACCGAGATGTTCCCCTCGCACCGGTTGTTTGTTTTGAATAACATTATCAATATTTATTACCACTGTATGTTCGACACTGTGGAGGAATTAAAGACCAAAGAAAAGGAAGTGGATGAGACCTTGAGAGAGTTTGAGGACATTTTTAATAAGTATGATTTGGATGCCTTTTATCATAACCGAAAACCCTTGATAGATTTCATGTATGTCCTCTATTATTATCGGATAGGCGAGATAAGCCACGGGAATGTTTACTATAAGTCGGTAGTGTCTGCCATGCCCTACATTGTTGGCAAGCATGCGTTTACTTTTTATATCATCATGCTGCTGAAAGCTAAGTTAGAGAAGTATTTTATAGACGAAAATGTGCGAGAATTAATAGACCTTAATCCTATCCTGAATAAGAACTTTGAAATAGATAAATTAGAGATTTATCATCAAGTAGCTTACGGATTATTTAGGGCGAATACGGCAATTATCGTAGGCAATTATCAGGGTGCAGAACAAATTATTAAGGGAATGAAATCGAAGTTGCCGCTTCGTCTATACATTAATGGCGATGTCGAATGCAAGGCGATGTTATGCCTTCTGTATTCTCTGCTTGGAGATGAAGAAAAATGTAAAAAGAATATGGCAAGCCTAAGCAGACGATTAGATTTGGATAAGCCGGAGTATGAAAATATTTCCCTGTTCCTAAAGTTCCTGAAAGTAATCAGCAAGCACGGCGATCTTGATCGGAGGTTGCGGATAAGTCAGGAAATTTTTGGAGACTTTGTCAGGAGTAATGTAGGTCCGCATCAGATACTTCGTTACATTAAGATTACTGAAGAAATGACACATCAAATTGCCAATCATGGGAGTAATAAATCATCCCATCCTACCAAAAAATAATTTACTATTTCTGAATCTGGCTGTACTTGTAAAGAATAATCTGTGGTTTTTTACCACGCATCTTTATCTTTCCTAATATACAGATATTCTTTCCATCCAATGTGTGCAAATCGTAGGGAGATTTCTTCCTGATATCATCGGAAATATAAACACTGAAAACCTCATTAGGATTCTTGTCCCCGAATTCCAGATAAACAGTGTAGGTATCGTTCTTTTTAATGAAATGAACTTCTTTGACCACACCGCAAACAGTAATGCTGTCATTGATATGTTTCGCTGCATCTTCAGGCGCGATGGTTTGCGCTTGAGAAAAAACGGCTGAGAAATAAACGATAGAAACGAAGGTTAAAATGGTTTTCATTTTGAACTAAGATTATTAGATTTACTTGTATGCTTTTTGCTTTTTGTATTTATTTTTCTTATTGTAAGCAGGCATAAAATCTGGGGTCTTATCAAATACAATCAGCCCTTTCCCGCTCTTGACAATTTTTCCTGCTTCAGTATAATCTATTCTCATTTGGTCAATAATTCCATTAATAAAATTATTGCTTCCTTTGGTACTATATTCTTTTGATATTTCAAGGATCTCATTGATGGTAACTTTTTCTGGAATATCATTGAAATAAAGCATCTCCGCTAAGGACATCTTCATCAATATGATATCCATCAATGCAATTCTTTCTATATCCCAATTTTTTGAAGTGTTAGAAATTTTCTTTTCAAATTCTTTGTCGTTAATAATCGTTTTTCTAAGAAGCTCCATCATGAATTCTTTATCGTCATCCTCCTTATATAAGGGCTGAAGAGAGATGGTTTCTGAATCTTTTTTTATTGTTTTAATGGTACGATTTGTAATTGTTTGAACCAATTTATTGTCGTCTTCCCAATAAAAACATTTCTCCTCCATTAGGCTTTGAAACAATTCAGAAGGATAGAGAATTTCTTTTAGAATAGTTAAGATAAATTGGGTATCTTCTTCAGGAGTCCCGTTAGTTCTTCGGCAATATGAAATATAGAATTTTGATTCTTTTACTTCGCTAAAAAGGGATTGAATATTTTCATGTTCAGGTTGCCAGGTGAGTTTCCTTTTCTTAACCAATTCCAAAAAAAGTTCGTCGTTAATAATGGTTTGAATAACGAAATTATTTAGGAATCGTGTATTCACTTCCGGAGCCATAAAAACCTTTATGTGCTTTTCGACCTTGTCTTCTGCTCGAATCCTTGATAGATCGGCAAGCTCGACTAAGAGCATAAAAATTAAAAGATAGCTGTCGTATAATTTCTCAACGCTCTTTATTAACTCCTTTTCGGTGTGTTTTAAATCTTTGTCTTCACAAAGAAAGTAAGCAAATAAAGCCTGCATGACTTTGATTCGTAAATGTCTTCGGCTTATCATACTTTTGTTTTAATTTTGAGAACGATTTTTTGTCTAGGGGAAAACGAAAAAGGAATTTCCTTTTTCGGCAAGGGGTTATTTAGAATTCAGTTTGTCTGCAATTCTTTTTTCTGCAATCTCTTTTGCGGCAATGATGGTGGGTACATTTTCTTCATCTGATTTCCTTAAAATCTCGAGAGTTACATCATAAATTTTCTGGGTTGCATTCATGGCATTCTCACGGTTGTATCCATTTAATTCGCTATACACGTTGATCAAGCCTCCAGCATTAATCAAAAAGTCAGGAGCGTATATTATTCCTTTATCCATCACCATTTTTCCGTGATCTAATTCATGTGCCAATTGATTGTTTGCAGAGCCGGCAATGATGCTGCATTTCAGGCGGTTTAAGGTTTCTGTATTCACTGTTCCGCCCAAGGCACAAGGCGCATAAATATCCATATCAACATCATAAATTCCATCCAAAGAAACTATCTCTGATCCAAACCGCTGCGCTACATGTTTCAATTGTTCTTCATGTATATCCGAAATATAAACCTTTGCGTTTTCCTTTGCTAAAAACTCTACAAGATATTCACCAACATGCCCAACACCTTGCACAGCAATGGTTTTGCCACTCAAAGAATCGCTGCCCCATTTATGTTTTGCGGAAGCTTTCATGCCCATATAAACTCCATAAGCTGTAACCGGTGAAGGATCGCCACTGCCTCCAGTTGCCTCTGGTAATCCTGAAACAAATTTAGTTTCTTTGTTTACGAAAACCATGTCATTAACATTGGTGCCGACATCTTCGGCGGTGATATATTTTCCTCCAAGAGAATTCACAAATTGTCCATAACGGCGAAACAACCCTTCCGATTTATCCTTCTTTGAATCGCCAATAATCACTGCTTTTCCGCCACCAAGATTCAGCCCGGAGATCGCTGCTTTAAAGGTCATGCCGCGAGATAATCTTAATACATCTTTCACGGCTTCTGCCTCTGATTTGTAATTCCAAAAACGAGTACCACCAAGAGCAGGACCGAGGGTGGTATTATGCACCGCTATAATTGCCTTTAATCCGGTTCGTTCGTCATAACAAAAAACAACTTGTTCGTGATTCACGAAAGAGGGGTTCGAGAAAACAGTATGTTCGTCTGTTTGATGATTTGCGCTTACTTCTGTTACTACTTTTGATTCCATAATTTTATTATTTATTTGTATTTACCTTATAATTTTATCCAACAGAACAATTCCTGAATGGGGCTGCAAATGTAGGGAAATTTTTGAAGTTCCATAATCCATCGAAAATGTTTGTCCTTTTACCTTTCCCATTTCGAGAAATCTGGTAGCGTATCATTTTGAATCTTTATTCAGTTAAATGCAATGCTATATAATCATTACATCATCCCATTAACCCCCTTTGGCTTAAATACGAATGCCTTTTACCCAAATGATACTTCCTTTTACCCAAATGATACTTCCTTTGACCCAAATGGTACTTCCTTTGGTTCAAATGGTACTTCATTTGGTTCAAATGGTACTTCCTTTGGTTCAAATGGTACTTCCTTTGGTTCAAATGGTACTTCCTTTGGCTCAAATGATACTTCCTTTGGTTCAAATGATACTTCCTTTGGCTCAAATGGTACTTCCTTTGGTTCAAATGATACTTCCTTTGGTTCAAATGATACTTCCTTTTACCGAAAGGATACTTCCTTTTACCGAAGGGAGCTCAAAAACTTCCTCTGGATATTGAGTTTAATAGCTTCTTTTAAACTGATACACTACCAGAAATTTTCCTAATTTTACCTCCTTATCCAAAAAAATATCGGCATGAAATCGATTCAATTTACTATTCTTTTATTGATTCCCTTTCTCAATGGTTTCGGGCAGTTGATTACTCTTGGGGTGAGTCAGGGGTATTGCGATGCTGGCAACCAGGTGATTCTTAAAGCGAACAATCCGACGAGTGTTGCTTATTATTATAAATTGTCTTCGAGTTATACCTTCTTGAATAACAACATCGTTTTGGAACTAAATTATGCCCACATCAAAAGTAATTTTGCCGCCAATACTTTCGGCGCCGACGGTTCTTATCGGGTGAATAGAAGTTTGTTTATGCCCGATGTCAAAATCGTTTTTCATGATACCTCCAGCACTTTTTATTCCAAATTCGGGATGCCTGTTTACCTGCCCGGGATGGTCGAAGAGGATGTCGTTTATTCCTCCAATACCAGTTCGCCAAATGGCACGGTTACCGCTTATTCACAGGGAAATGTCGCTATCGGATATGCCATTGGGTTCGGATATAACTTTCTTCTTTACAAACATTTCTCTGCCTTCCTCGAGGGGAATATGATGTATTGCAAATGGTCGCCCTCGCATTCCGAAATAACGGAGTCTGCTAACGGAAATTTATCCATTGCCCAAAGCCAAAAAGTGTATGTGGATAATCCGCAGCCAAGTACCAATCCTGACCTTCCGACGCAGGTTAAAAAAATGAATGTAGAGGGAGGAATTTATTGCATCGGGTTTGGCATGCAATATTATTTCCGAACCAAAAAATATCAATAATTAATTCCTCTTTTGATTTTATTAATAGCCCTCTTCGATAAATTTAATAGAATAGGTCTGTTAAGCAAAAGCAAGCCTGATTTCTTGCTTTTTTGTGGCAATCGGAAGACCTGGACTGGCAATTGGTAGAACTGAACTGGCAATCGGGAGAGTTGGGCTGGCAATCGGAAGACCTCAACTGGCAGTTCAGGTCTCCTAATTGCAAGTAAATTTAGCTATTTTGAAGATTCCATCGCCGCCTTGATGAATTTTACAAACAAAGGATGCGGCTTCACAACGGTACTTTTATATTCGGGATGGTATTGAACGCCGATGAACCAAGGATGGTCTTTTAATTCAACCATCTCCACCAAATTAGATTCAGGATTAATACCCGTCGCGAGCAATCCTTTGGCTTCAAATTCCTTTAAATATTTATTATTAAATTCATAACGATGGCGATGCCGCTCATTAATATTTGATTTACCATAGACTTGGAATGCCTTGCTGCCCTTGGCTATTTTGCATGGATATGAACCGAGCCGCATAGTGCCGCCTTTGGTGGTAATCTGCTTTTGTTCCTCCATAAAATCTATGACGGGATGCTTGGTTTTGGGATTCATTTCGGTGGAGTGCGCATCTTTGAAATCAAGGACATTACGCGCAAATTCGATGACCGCACATTGCATTCCGAGGCAGATACCGAGGAACGGAATCTTGTTTTCGCGAGCAAATTTAATGGCAGCTATCTTGCCCTCGATGCCTCTGTCGCCGAAGCCCGGAGCAACAATAATTCCTTTCAAAGTTCCGAGTAATTCCTGAACATTATCGTCATTGATTTTTTCGGAATGAATCCATTTCACATTCACCTTGCATTCATTACTAACACCTGCATGGATGATGGCTTCGGCAATGGATTTATAAGCATCCTTCAGCTCGATATATTTCCCAATCAAGCCGATCGTGATGAAGGAGGTAGGGTTTTTTAATTTCCCCAAGAAGTCCTTCCAATGCTCCATATCGGGTTCTTGGCGAAGGGGTAGTTTTAATTTCTGCAATACCACTTTGTCCAATTGTTCTTGCATCATCAATAACGGGACATCGTAAATTGTGGAGGCATCCATAGACTCGATGACGGCATTGACCTGAACATTGCAGAACAAGGCGATCTTCCGTTTAATCTCTTTCGAGAGGTGATGTTCGGTGCGGCACACTAAAATATCGGGCTGTATTCCGTACTCCAACAAGGTCTTGACGGAATGCTGGGTAGGCTTGGTTTTTAATTCTCCGGCAGCCGCCAGATAAGGAATCAAGGTAAGATGAATCACCATGCAATTATTCCCCAATTCCCACTTCATCTGCCGCACCGCTTCGATGTATGGCAAGGATTCAATATCACCTACGGTGCCGCCTATTTCGGTGATGATAATTTCAAATTCATCTTTCTCGCCAAGCAGCTTTACGCATCGTTTTATCTCATCGGTAATATGCGGAATTACCTGCACCGTTTTGCCGAGGAATGCTCCTTCTCTTTCTTTATTAATCACGGTTTGGTAGATACGTCCGGTGGTAATATTATTCGCTTGGGAGGTCGGCACATTCAGGAATCGCTCGTAATGCCCAAGATCCAAATCGGTTTCGGCACCGTCATTCGTTACATAACATTCCCCATGTTCGTAAGGGTTCAAAGTCCCGGGATCTACGTTGATGTATGGATCCAATTTCTGGATGGTAACTGTGTAGCCGCGGGCTTGCAACAACTTTGCAAGAGAAGCGGAAATAATTCCCTTGCCTAAGGACGAGGTTACGCCGCCAGTTACAAAGATATATTTAGTATTGGATGACATGAGATGCAGTATTAGTTATTAACGCTGCAAATTTATAAAAGTCGGGGAAGATAATTTCTCTGAAATTAAAACTTATAAGTCAAGCCTGTGCCGATGGTAAAGCCGCTGAACTTGAGGTCGAAGTTGACTTCATTGCCTTGATTGTCGGAGGCTAAGCCTTGGATATAATTCATCGTAGGGAAACTTAAATTCAGCAACATACCGGTATGGTTTCCGAATAGGAATCGAGCTCCGAAATGCAAGTCGGTGAACGAGCCTCCGGCATCCAGAATGGCTTTGTTGGCATTGTTTGAATTGTATTTAAAACCTGATATTCCCAAGGTGATGCCTCCATAAAGATCGGTATGGTCGGACCGATAAAAGTGGTAATTCCCTAACAAATTTATCTCGCCGCTGTGGGCATCGGGCTTCGTATTGTTTGTTGAATCTTTGCCGGCAATAAAATTCTGCCGAACCAGTTGCAAGCCGACTCCAATCCGATTTCCGACACCATATTCAAAGGTAAGCGGAATGATGACACTGCCTGCTTTCCCCGTTTTGGTCGAATCGTTTTCATAATTATAAACCTCGGTATTATAAATGGCGATGCCGATGCCTAAATCGAGAAACATAGATTTCTTTTGGAAGCATTGCGCATGGCTGATGGTCGTTGCCATGAGGCAAAGGACGAGGGCGGAAATTTTATAGATACTTTTCATCGTGTAAATTTTAGTGGTGTTTAATTTTATTATTCATGGCGCAAATTTAAAAATAGTCCTCGAACATTTTCAGACATCCCAAATAAAGGAGTTAAGCTTAGTTTAGGCATGCTAAAAAGTTAGCACGGGGAATTTTGGTTTGGTTTAGGCATGCTAAAAAGTTAGCACGGTGGAAAATGATTTGGTTTAGGCATGCTAAAAAGTTAGCACGGGGAATTTTGGTTTGGTTTAGGCATGCTAAAAAGTTAGCACGGTGCAAAATGGTTTGGTTTAGGCATGCTAAAAAGTTAGCATGGGGAATTTTGCCTTGGAATAAGATTGTTTTTTTTGATTTCAGGCATCATTTAATGATTTGGTAATATGCAGGAAGAAAATTTAAGGTAATTTTGCGGCGTTAAATAATTATAAGATGAGCGAAATAAACACAGCATCCATCCTGTTGGTGGACGATGAACCGGATATTTTGGAATTCCTGAAGTATAATCTGGTGAAAGAAAATTACCGCGTCCATACCGCGACGAATGGCAAAGATGCGATCCACAAAGCGAAGAAACATCTTCCCGATTTGATTCTTCTGGACATCATGATGCCCGAAATGGACGGCATCGAAACGTGTAAATTAATCAAGGATATTCCGACCCTGAAGGATACCTACATCGTGTTTCTCACGGCTCGCAGCGAGGACTATTCCCAGCTTGCCGGCTTCGATGCCGGAGCCGATGATTATGTGTCTAAGCCTATCAAACCAAAGCTGCTCATCTCTCGCATCAAAGCCTTGCTACGTCGCAGAAAAGGAGAGCCGCTGGATAGGAAATTTACGGTTGGCGACATCGAAATAGATCGCGACCAATACCATGTTTCGGTGAAGGGCGTTCCGATGGATTTACCTCGCAAAGAATTTGAATTATTATCGCTCCTCGCCACCAAGCCCGGGCGGGTTTTCACGCGAGACGAAATTTTGAGAATGGTTTGGGGACCCGATGTTTTCGTAGGCGACAGAACCATAGATGTTCACATCCGCAAAATCCGCGAAAAGATAGGCGAAGACAGCATCAAAACCGTGAAAGGTATCGGTTATAAATTTGAGTTCTAAACGTAATTCTATTTTTGCCGGATGACTTCCAGTAATCCAAAGCTAATTTCGTTCATCGGTTCGGCAGCCCTTTCGGTTATCACGGCAGGGGTTTTGCTGCTGATTAATTCAACCTCCTGTGCCATGCCTTTGATAGATAATATCATCATAGTTGCACTATCCGTTTTCGTTGTTTCCTTTTTAATAACATGGATCATCATTGAGGTATTTATTTATCGTAAGATAAAAACCATTCACGAGACCTTAAACCGCTTCCGAACGCAGAAAGATGCACCCCTCCCGTCAGGTAATGGAGAGCTTTTGAAGGATATTATCAAAGAAGTAGAAACATGGGCACAACAACGCAAGGACGAGATAGAAAAGCTGAATAAATTAGAGGTCTATCGCCGCGAATTTTTAGGCAATGTATCGCATGAATTGAAGACACCGGTGTTTAATATCCAGGGCTATATTTCTACCCTTTTGGATGGAGGTTTGGAAGATGAAACCATCAATCGGGAATACCTTATTCGTGCCGAAAAGAATGTTGAACGAATGATTTCTATCGTGGATGATTTGCAAGCCATCACCCAATTCGAAACCGGGCAATTGGTGCTCGAGAAGGAACGCTTCGATTTAATCAATCTTATCAAAGAAGTTTTCGATGCGCAGGAACTAAAGGCAAAGGTCAAGAAAATTACATTCACCATCCTTAACGATCCCGAAAAAGCGGTGTATGTATATGCCGATAAATTCAGGATTCGGCAAGTGCTAACCAACCTCGTCGTGAATTCTGTAACCTACGGAAAAGAAGACGGCGAAACACGGATAAAACTCTCCGACACCGGAAAAAATATCCTGATAGAGGTCTCTGATAACGGCATCGGCATTGCCAAGGAACACCTCCCAAGATTGTTTGAACGATTCTATAGAGTAGATAAAAGCCGCTCTCGCGAACAAGGCGGAACAGGCTTGGGGCTGGCGATTGTGAAGCATATCATCGAAGCTCATGATGAGAAAATAAATGTGATGAGTACCGAAGGTTCAGGATCGGTATTTGCTTTTATGCTGGAAAAAGACGAATTTTGACCCCTCGAAATTTTTATCTTTTGTCTGTAATTTAGTATATGAATAATATTGCCATTTTTGCCTCTGGTGAGGGAACCAATGCCGATTGGATTTTCCGGTATTTCAAAGACCATAAAAGTATTAAAGTAACACGCCTGTATTGCAATAAAGAGGGTGCACCTGTTCTTGAGAAGGCTTTCAAATGGGGTATTCCGGTCAAGTTATTTAATAAAGAAGATTTATATTCTAATGAAAAGGTGCTTAATAAATTAATCGAAGATAAGATAGATTTAATCGTGCTGGCGGGCTTTATGTGGCTGTTGCCAGAGAATATTATTGATGAATTCGATGGCAAGATCATCAACATTCATCCTGCCTTGTTGCCCAAGTATGGCGGCAAGGGGATGTATGGCAACAAGGTATTTGAAGAGATATTAAAGAAAAAAGAGGCGATGAGCGGCATTACCATCCATTATGTGAATAAAAACTTTGATGAGGGAGAGATTATTTACCAAGCCAAATGCCGCATTGATAAGGGCGATACTGTGGAGATGCTTGCCGAGAAGACACACCGCTTGGAACATCATTATTACCCGGTGGTCATCGAAAGGATTCTCGGGGAGTTTGACCAAATAAAAGAATTGTTATGATACATATTTATACCGACGGTTCATCGCGAGGAAATCCTGGTCCGGGGGGCTATGGAATCATCATGAAATCAGGAATTCATTACAAAGAAATTTCGCAGGGATACCGCCATACAACCAACAACCGCATGGAATTGTTGAGCGTCATCGTTGCTTTGGAGTGCATTAAAAATGAGGGGCAGGAGGTGGTGGTTACTTCCGATTCCAAGTATGTGATTGATGCCATCGAAAAGCGTTGGGTTTTCGGGTGGGAGAAGAAGGGTTTTAAGGATAAAAAGAATCCCGATTTGTGGCGACGGTTTCTGAAGGTTTATCCAAAACATAAAGTAAAATTCCAGTGGGTGAGGGGGCATAACGAGCATCCCGAAAACGAACGCTGCGATGAATTGGCGGTTTCTGCGGCATTATCCAAAAATCTTTTGATAGACCAGGGGTACGAAAACGGGGAATAATATCCCTGCCGGCACGATTTTTTGGGGATGATTATTCCATTCCAAACATAGCGGGAAGAAAATTGACCTTTCAGGAATTTAAAAAAAGCCCCTATATATAAGGAGTGGATTTATGCCCAAAAGTTTCCCTTCTTCGCCTTAATTCTGCTAAATCTCCCTAAAAATTCTTTAGGCTTAATGGAAACTTCTTTAAGGTTAAAGTGCAATGACTTCACCTTAATAGAATCTTCCTTAAGCATAAACCGTGGCACTTTATGCTTAATGATTATTCCATTAAGGGTAGGAATTATTCCAATAAGGGTCAGGAAAATTCCATTAAGGTCAAGGAAAATTCCATTAAGGCTGTAGAAATATTCTTGATGCTTAGGGAAGGTTTTAGCTTATAAAAGGATAAAATTGGGGCTTTTGGAGGCTCCAAAAAGAGGGTTGAAGAATTTTTTCTGGAGTATTTAATGTTATCCTTTTATGACATTTCCCCTCTTCGGGGAATGCAATAAAAGGCAAAGAAGACGTATTAGTTTGGCAATTGCTATTATATTTCTAAATTTGCCGCCCCTGACAATGGCGGGGCTTGTGATTTGAAATAAAATTTAATAGAATATAAAAGTATGGAAAATGTGATTTATTTAGTGCCCGTTTTCGGGTTAGTGGCTTTGTTTTATTGTTATATAAAGGCAAAGTGGGTGGTTCGGCAAGATGCCGGAGATGAAAAAATGACCGAGATAGCGAAGCATATCGCCGATGGCGCAATGGCGTTTTTGAAGGCGGAGTATAAAATCTTGGCATATTATGTCATCCTCGCGGTTTTATTTTTGATGTATATCGGGTATTCAGGAGAGAATTCTTCTCCTTTAATAGCAGGAGCATTTGTGGTTGGGGCATTATTCTCGATTTCGGCAGGATTTATTGGGATGAAAATCGCGACCAAGGCGAATGTCAGAACTGCACAAGCCGCTCGTACGAGTTTATCAAAAGCATTGAGCGTTTCCTTCGGGGGAGGTTCCGTAATGGGCATGGGAGTAGCTGGTTTGGCGGTATTGGGATTGGGTTCATTGTTTATTTTATTCAAATATATGTTCGTCCACGGAGCCGATGTAAATGGCAAAGAAATGGAACGCGCTTTGGAGGTATTGACAGGGTTCTCTTTGGGATCAGAAAGTATTGCCCTTTTTGCAAGAGTCGGTGGAGGAATCTACACAAAAGCTGCCGATGTCGGAGCTGATTTAGTAGGGAAAGTAGAAGCCGGAATTCCTGAAGATGATCCACGTAATCCTGCTACCATAGCAGATAATGTTGGAGACAATGTTGGTGACGTTGCTGGTATGGGAGCCGATTTATTTGGGTCTTATGTAGCAACGATGTTAGCAACGATGGTTCTCGGAAGAGAGATTGTTTCGCATGATAACTTCGGAGGAATCGGTCCTATGTTATTGCCAATGCTTATTGCCGGAATGGGAACTATCTTTTCTATCATCAGTACGTTCTTTGTGAAGATTAAAGAAGGCGGCACGAATGTTCAAGGTGCATTAAACATGGGGAATTGGTCTTCTATCGTTATGACGGCGGTTGCTTCTTTCTTTATAATTCGTTGGGTATTGCCAGAGAATCTGAACTTCCGCGGACAAGATTTCAGTAACATGGGCGTGTTTTATTCTGTGGTTATTGGTTTGATGGTAGGAGCTTTAATCTCCATGATTACCGAATATTATACCGCCATGGGAAGGAAGCCAGTTAATTCTATCATTCGCCAATCTTCGACAGGTGCAGCTACGAATATCATTGCTGGATTGAGTGTCGGGATGATGAGTACCGCAATGCCAATTATCGTTCTTGCATTAGGAATTGTTGGTTCATACATGGTTGCAGGGCTTTATGGAGTATCCATCGCAGCGGCAGGAATGATGGCAACAACAGCCATGCAATTAGCGATTGATGCCTTCGGTCCTATCGCGGATAACGCTGGTGGTATCGCCGAAATGAGCCATCTTCCAAAAGAAGTTCGTGAGAAAACCGACATACTCGATGCAGTAGGTAACACTACGGCTGCTACCGGAAAAGGCTTCGCGATTGCATCTGCCGCATTGACTTCATTGGCTTTGTTTGCTGCCTTTGTCGGGCTTACTAAACTTACTTCTATTGACTTATACAAAGCTCCCGTACTTGCAGGATTATTTATCGGAGGTATGATACCATTTGTCTTTTCTGCCTTGGCAATTTCTGCGGTTGGACGTGCTGCTATGGCGATGGTTGAAGAAGTTCGTCGTCAGTTCCGTGAAATTCCTGGAATCATGGAAGGCACTGGCAAACCGGAATATGAAAAGTGTGTCGCTATCTCTACCCAAGCAGCTTTGAGAGAGATGATTATGCCTGGTGCATTGGCGTTATTAGTTCCAATTATTATCGGTTTCGGATTGAAGGGTGTATTTAAGGATACATCCAGTGCAGAAATCTTAGGCGGAGTACTTGCAGGTGTTACGGTTTCTGGTGTGTTGATGGCTATTTTCCAATCGAATGCAGGCGGCGCATGGGACAATGCCAAGAAGAGTTTCGAGAAAGGTGTGGACATTAATGGTAAGATGGAATACAAAGGTTCAGATGCCCACAAAGCCTCTGTTACTGGGGATACTGTTGGTGATCCTTTCAAGGATACTTCTGGTCCTTCAATGAATATTTTGATTAAACTGATGTCAATCGTTTCCCTCGTTATTGCTCCGCACATTGCCGTGGACAGTGGCGCGAAGGAAGCTGCGATGGATAAGAAAGCTACCGAAATTTCCATGAGTATCTCTCAAGATATTACTCCCTTGAAAGGCACTTATGTATTCGATAAAGCGCATTCGTGGATTGGTTTTTCATTGAAACATGCCCTCTCCACCGCTCGCGGAACAGTAGATGCCGATACCGGTTTTGTGAACCTCACTGGCGACATGAAGACCACGACGATGGACTTAACCCTCGATGTAAAGTCCATTAAAACCAACAATACCTTCCGCGACGAACACGTCGGCAGTCCAGACTTCTTCGATGCCGACAAATTCCCTAAGATTACCTTCCATGCCACCTCGATAGATTCCACGAAAGACAAGCAATTCAAATACGTCGCCAAAGGAAAACTCACCATCAAAGACGTGGCTAAAGATGTCGAGCTACCCTTTAATTATGCAGGAGAAACCAAGCGAAATAACAAGCCTAGCATCTATACTTTCGAGGGCGAATACTCCATCAAACGAAGCGAGTTTCACATCGGCAAATCCGGTCCCGGCTTAGGCGACGACGTCAAAATCACCTTCTCCATCGAAACCTCCGCAGCGAAGTAACGAACCCGAAATATCTAATCCAAAGCCCTCCCGACACACTGTCAGGAGGGCTTTTTCGTTCCTCGAAACATCCTTTTCAATGTAAACAGAGCAGAATGCCACGGCAGCACCCCGAAAATCGGGGGAGGTTTTGGGAAAACTGGGGGGAGTTTTGGGAAAACTGGGGGAAGTTTTGGAAAAATCGGGGGAGGTTTTGGAAAAATCGGGGGAAGTTTTGGAAAAATCGGGGGAGGTTTTAGAAAAATCGGGGGAGGTTTTAGGAAAACCGACGGCAGTTTTAGTAAAACCTCCCCCGATTTTGGCATCCCTGTCGGTCAGGATTTGCAATTCCAACCCTACTTTAAACCATAAACCTCAAACTTTAAACCCTTTTGGCGCGTCCCCTGCTGCCTCCCACCAAAGTCCCCACCAACAGGCAGCAGCGGTCGGGCTGTTCGGGGGTTCCGTTGCCGCCCTCCCCACGAAAAGACCCCACCAAAAGGCGGCAACCAAGCCCCTACCATCCCTCGCGCAGTGGTACCCGAAAATCCCCCAAACCCTTTCCCCACCGATTCGTTTCTTTGCATCCCATAAAAAGAAACCAATATACTAAACCAATAACCACTAATTCACCATAGTAAAATACCACAAACAATGAGCAAAGGACCAAAAAAAACATGGCACGCCAAGCACGCCGAAACCCTCGGCTTCGGACAACGCCTCGCAGACAAAGTAGCCAACAACATGGGCTCCTGGCGATTCATCATCATCCAAACCATCATCGTCGCCATCTGGATGATCCTCAATGTCGTCGCCTTCTGCTACCACTGGGATGTCTATCCCTTCATCCTCCTGAACCTCGTATTCTCTACCCAAGCAGCGTACGCCGCACCCATCATCATGATGGCACAAAACCGCCAAAACGAAAGAGACCGCGCCCATGCCGAAGAAGATTTTCAAACGAATGTAGATGCCAAACTCGAGATAGAAGCATTAGCCAAACAACTCAACACCATCGAGGTCGAAAAGCTCGATGTCATCATCAAGATGCTCAATGAAATGAAAGCAGAAAAAGGTAAATAAAACAGAAATTAAGTCCGCTGCTTTTACTACTTTTGCAGCGTTAATTAATAAAAGAAACTATGTCATCAGGAATATTTAATGTGCCCAAGGCAACCAATGAACCGGTGTTAAACTACGTTCCGGGCAGTACCGAAAAGAAACTCTTAAAAGCTGCACTGGCAGAAGCGCGCAGCAAAGAAATAGATGTACCCATGTATATCGGAGGCAAAGAATTCCGTACCAATAAAAAGGTAGCCATGCGTCCTCCGCATGATCATCAACTTATCCTTGGCTACTACCATGCAGGAGATGAAAGCCACGTAGAAGCCGCCATAGAAGCTGCATTAAATGCAAGGGAAATGTGGGTCAATCTTCCTTGGGAACACCGTGCCGCCATCTTCCTGAAAGCCGCAGAATTAATCAGTGGACCGTATCGCGGAAAAATCAATGCCGCCACCATGCTCGGACAATCGAAAAGCGTGTATCAGGCAGAGATAGATGCCGCTTGCGAGCTATCCGATTTCCTCCGGTTTAATGTAGAATATATGCGCGAGATATTTGCGCAACAAGTCAGTTCATCCAAAGGTGTTTGGAATCGTATCGAGCAACGCCCATTGGAGGGTTTTGTATTTGCCTTGACCCCATTTAACTTCACCGCCATTGCCGGAAACCTTCCGTCCAGTGCTGCCATGATGGGCAATGTAGTCGTATGGAAACCCTCCAATACCGCCATCTATTCTGCCAATGTTATTATGGAAATCTTCCGCGAAGCAGGCTTACCCGATGGTGTTATTAATCTTATCTATGTGTCCGGTCCGGTTGCCGGAGATGTTATTTTTAATCATAAGGACTTTGCGGGGATACATTTTACGGGTAGTACCGCGGTTTTTCAGGATGTATGGAAAACCATCGGCAGTAATATCTATAAATACAAATCCTACCCACGAATCGTTGGCGAAACGGGTGGCAAAGACTTTATGCTGGCTCACGAAAGTGCTGATGCAAAGGTGTTGGTCGCGAACTTGGTTCGTGCCAGTTTTGAATATCAGGGACAGAAGTGTTCGGCATGTTCGAGGGCATATATCCCTGCCTCTATCTGGGCTGATGTTAAGGCGCAATTGGTAGCCGAAGTGAATGGAATAAAGATGGGTCCTACTGAAGATTTCAGCAACTTCTTTAATGCCGTGATTGACGAGAAATCCTTTGATAAGATTGCCGCATACATCGAGGATGCCAAGAAAAGCAGTGAAGTAGAAATCATTGCCGGTGGGACGTATGATAAATCGAAAGGATATTTTGTTCGCCCCACGGTTCTTGTTACCACGAACCCGATGTATGTTACCATGTGCGAGGAAATCTTCGGACCCGTGCTGACCATCTATATTTATGATGAAAAGAAGTTTGAAGAAACCCTTGAACTAATAAATAGCACCGGCACTTATGCCCTCACTGGGGCAGTTATTTCCCAAGACCGTTATGCCATTGATTTGGCTGCGAAAAAATTAGTGAATGCAGCCGGCAATTTCTATATCAATGATAAATGCACCGGAGCCGTTGTCGGGCAGCAGCCTTTTGGCGGTGCGAGAGGTAGCGGCACGAACGACAAAGCCGGTTCTATGATTAATCTCCTTCGTTGGGTTTCGCCCCGAACTATCAAAGAAACCTTCGACCCTGCCAAGGATTACCGCTATCCTTTTATGACGGAAGAATAAGGTTTGTTTGTTAATAAATCTGTTTATAAATTCTCGGTCGCTTAGGTTTTATTAGAGGATGATTTCATTAATTTTGCCATAAATAATTAAATGATGAAAAAGATATTACCCCGCCTAAAAAACAAGTATGTGTTGTCCATTATTTGCTTCGTAATTTGGATTGCATTCTTCGATGATAACAACTTCATCGTACAGTATCATTACCGACAAAAGCTTGCTGAAATCAGGCATGATGAGCAATTTTATAAAGACGAAATCGAGAAGAATAACCGCGAACTCCATTACCTGACATCGAGCAAAAAGAACCTCGAAACGTATGCCCGAGAGAAGTATCTGATGAAGAAGCCTAATGAAGATATTTTTATCTTTGTGGATGAACAAGGCAAGCGCATATTGCGGTAAAATCCTGGCATTATTTTCCATAAAAAAAGCCCTCCGATTCATCACCGGAGGGCTTTTGATTTACTATTCCTTAAGCTCTTACAACTCGAAAGTTACCACGATTAAATCGGATGGATGACCAATCAAAACATCGTGCATAACGCCAGTAAATCTATATTCCAAAACGACAGAATGAACAGCAGGAGTTACCGGAGGAACAACAACCGGCAACGTATATACATGGTGAAATCCTGAATCTTTCACGTTGCCTAAATGAATAAATTCCGTGGTTCCTTTCAAGCGAAATTCAAGGCACATTAATTCAACACCATGCTTTACAAAGTTAAGCAAAATATAACCAGGCTGCCCGATAGCTTCACCCGTAGGTTTGAAATCAATAGCATCAAATTCTTCGTGGATACCGACCGTCCTGAGAATTCCTCCGATAGTAGAATTGTATCCCGGATCGCCCTTGATATCATCAATATTTTTGCGAAGCACAGCCAAGCCCGTTCCGCCTGGTTTCTGCCAGGTATGCAGGTCAGTAACGGCAGCTTTTTGCGCCGCTTTGGCATTCACCAAGGCATCAATTTTATCCATGCCAGTTTGCGCAATTGCTTTGGTAGCGTTCACCTGCGTGGTAGTTTGGTGGACGGCAGCGGCTTGCCCGGGAAGGGCGTTAAAAAAATTCAATAACCAGGCTCTTAAAAGAGCAATTTTTTGGGGGATAAAGTCTTTTGTCATTACTTAATAATTTAATTTATGCTACTTATTTAACTTAACTTGAAAATTCGATGATGGCAGTATTGCCCATCTCAAAATGCTTGTTTGGGAAGACTCCGAGAACTGTTGGAAAAAATCCGAGAATACTCGGGAAGAATCCGAGAACTGTTGGAAAAAATCCGAGAATATTCGGAAGAAATCCGAGAACTGTTGGAAAAAATCCGAGAATACTCGGAAGAAATCCGAGAACTGTTTGGAAAAATCCGAGAATACTCGGAAGAAATCCGTAAATGCCTTCGAGCCGTATGCAGGAGAAATTTGATATGGAATATTGGCGTTCATCATCGGGGCGAAGATAGCAATAGTTTAATCAATCACTAATTTCTTCACCAAATTCTCCCTTTCGCTCCTTAATTGAACAAAATAAACTCCCTTGCTCCACTTCGAAACATCTATGGAATTATTTATAGTGGTTATCGGTTGGGAATAAATTTTATTCCCCATCATATCGGTGATGATTAATTGAGCTATGGAATTATAGGTGATGTTTAAGGTCTGGGAGGCGGGGTTTGGGGAGATGGTGAGGGGGGAGGGGGTGGGGATGGAAGGGATGCCAGTTATCCATGGGGTTTCTATAATATCACAATCTGGATTTGCTCCTATAGCACTATCTAAATTCATTACAACACTATAAGTATTCGATGAAATATCAAAACTATAAAATACTCCTATATTATTTGTGCCGCCGCGGTTTGTCATTCCATACAATTTGCCATTACTTGCTTGCATCAAACTTCGTGCAGGATAAGAACCAAATGTTCCATCAAAGTTGTGTAAAACGGTATAGTTATGCGTACTAATATCATAACTAAAAATAACTCCAAAGTAAATACTTGCCCCTCCAGAAGAAGTCACACCATAAAGTTTACCATCAGTTGCCTGAATCATTATACAGTTGGGATTATATCCTCCAATACTATCAAAATCATGAATGTCATTATATGTATCAGTTGAAAGATCATAGCTGAAAATAACTCCTCGAAGATTAGCACCACCACCGGATGTTACACCATAAAGTTTATTATCTGTAGCCATTAACAAACCACCATAATTAGGCCAGTCACCTGTCAAATAATACAAGGAATGCAAGCGAGTAAAAACAGATGTACTTATGTCAAAACTAAATAACGTTCCAAAGTTTTGTGTGCCATTACCATTAGTATAACCATACAATTTCCCATCGCTCAATTGTATCAAAGTACCCTGAGGTCCAACATTAGCAGTATCAAAATCATAAATATCTGTATAAGTATCTGTACTCGGGTCAACTTTATAAATCACACCTTTGTCATTAACACCTCCTCCACTACACAATCCATATAAATTTCCATCAGCTGCGAGCATCATTCCACTATTCGCCTTCCAGCCATGGATATCGTCACAAAACAAATCGTGAAAATTATTAAAAATACCCGTTACTGGGTTGTATGAATAGACAACACAACTATCATCGCAACCACCATTTCGTGTAACTCCGTATAATTTCCCATTAGGTGCTAAACAGAGAGTTCCCAACGGAATTGAGCCAGTAGTTTTATTAAAAGAATAAATAGAATGGAAATTGTTTCCGTTACCGTCAGTCATAAAGATAGTCCCTGAATCTCTTGAACCGCCATTCATGCAAGTTCCCCAAAGTTGTGTTTGTGCAGTAGCGACCTGCATCACAAGTGCCATCATCACAGCTAAGATTAAGTTTAGATTTTTCATATTCGTTGTTATTTTATTAAGATTATTTTCTTGTTTGAGGGGACAAAAGTAGGAAAAGTTATGGTATTATAGAATATTATGCAACTTTAAAAGTTCCGCCAGCTTGGCATCAGTTTTTGAAAGATCTTTCAATACCTTGATAACTCTAATATCCGCTTTATCATTATTGAGAGCCTCGATAGCAATATCCATGAGCTTGGTTTTTTCCTCAAACGGGCGAATCATCGAACGGCGGTCCCACCATGCAAAGGCGAAAACACCACCAGTCATAGCAACAAAAGCCATAACCATCCAACCCATAAAAGTCAACATCTGATCAAACCGTTTATCCATTTGCTCCATTTTAGCTTCCATACGAATACCTCTGTCGCGATCGGCTAAAGTATAAGGAACAACAGTTTGATTTACATCCGCCGTTTCGGCGATGGCAAAGTGAGAGAAGAAAATTGTTACAAAGGCGAGTAGCAAAAGGTTTTTTTTCATATTCGTTGTTATTTTATTAAGATTATTTTCTTGTTTGAGGGAGCAAAAATACATATTATTTATAAAACAAGCAAAATCTTATTCCTCCTTCGCCCAGTTCAATCGGTCGGCAGGGGAGAACTGCCAGGGAGCCTGGTTGTTCTCGGTATTGGTGAACATCATGTTTAATTCCGAAGGGGCGGCAGATTGCTCCATCACGAGATAGCGGCGCATCTCAACGATGATATTCAGGGGGTCAATATTCACGGGGCAGGCATCCACACAGGCATTGCAGGTGGTACATGCCCAGAGTTCTTCAGGCGTGATGTAATCGTTCAGCAACGATTTCATGTCTGTATATTCGGTGCCGTTTTTATCAATATTTCTTCCCACTTCTTCTAATCTGTCGCGGGTATCCATCATGATTTTTCTGGGAGATAGCAACTTGCCGGTTTGGTTGGCAGGACATACCGAGGTGCATCTGCCGCATTCGGTGCAGGAATAGGCATCCATCAAGTTTTTCCAAGTTAAGTCGGTAACATCCTTAGCCCCGAATTTAGTGGTGTTAGCAGGGTCTATGGCAGGTGGGATAAAGGAAGGATCGAGCATTGCTTTTACCTCATTGGTAACGGTATTCATATTGTTGAATCGTCCCTTGGCATCGAGGTTTGAATACCATACATTCGGGAATGCAAGTAAGATATGGAAGTGCTTGGAGTAAGGTATGTAATTTAAGAAAATCATGATGCCGATAATATGAAACCACCAGCAAAACCGCTCTGCAAAGATGAGGAAACCGGTACTATATCCCTGCATTAAAGGGACGAGAAGGAACGAGCTGATAGGAAAGGAGCCGACATGGATATAATGCTCGCCAATCCTGGATTGCAGAAGGAAATCGGCAGCATTCATCTTCAAGAAAGCGGACATCAGAAAGATCTCTGAAAGTAGAATAATGTTCGCATCGGTGCGAGGAAAGCCGTTTAGGTCCTTACTGATAAACCGTTTAAGTTTCACAAGGTTTCTTCTTAGTAAGAACACGACACAGCCTACGATGACGCCTAAAGCAAGCCATTCAAAGGAGGCGATTAACACGTTATACAAACCACCCATTATGCTTGCCAAGAAGCGGTGTGTGCCGAAGATGCCGTCTATCATGATCTCTATTACTTCGATGTTGATGATGACGAAACCGACATAGACGAGGATGTGCATTACCCCGGCAACGGGGCGGTTTATCATCTTCGATTGCCCTAATGCCACGCGGATCATGGTCATCCAGCGTTCTTTTTTACGATCCGTTATGACGATGTCTCTGCCGAGGCGGATATTGCGGATTATTTTCCTGACATTAATGGTGAATAAGGTGCTTCCGCAGAGCAGTATCAGGGTGAATAAAATGGTAGCGATGGTCATACTTAAATCAATGGCGCAAAGATAGCAACGGTGTGGGAACTTATTTATATTTTTGCGGCATTATCAAAACGTATTACGATGCAATCAAAAGCCAGCACAGTAGATGAATATACCGCCTCGTTACCCGAAGATAGGAGGGAGGCAATAGAACGATTGAGGAAGGTAATCCTGCAAAATATCCCCGAAGGGTTTGTCGAGGAAATGAGTTACGGAATGATCGGCTATGTAGTGCCGTTTTCCTTGTATCCAGCGGGGTATCATTGTGATCCTTCCAAGCCGTTGCCTTTTGTAAATGTGGCTTCGCAAAAGAACTTTATCTCCATTTATCACATGGGTTTGTATGCCGATAAAGAACTTTTCGATTGGTTTGTGGGGGAACATGCGAAGCTCTCGGCAGCGAAATTAGACATGGGCAAATCGTGCATTCGGTATAAGAAAGTGGCAGACATTCCTTATGAATTAATCGGAGAATTGTTGGGCAAAATCACCGTAAAGCAGTGGATTGAAGCCTTCACGAGCCGCTTTCTTGCTAAAAAATAAGTAAAAGTTACTACCCGCTCTGTAGCCTCGTTTTCATCCTCTGTTTTGAAGGGATGATGCTGCTATTTTAAGGCATTAAAATCGGTATTTTATAGAACGAGTTGTGAATCCCAAAGAACGAGTTACGTATCGCAAGAAACGAATCAAGTATCCCAAGGAATCAATCAAGGTTTTTCAGGAATAAATCAAGGTTTTTCAGGAATAAATTGGGAACATTAAGGCATGAAACACGTGGATTATGCCTAAATGACCTTGATTTATTCCCAAGAAACCTTGATTTATTCCTGAAAAACCTTGATTCATTCCTTGAGATACCTGATTGATTTCTGAAAAACCTTGATTCATTCCCCGAAACTCACAACTGGTGCTAACGAAAACGGGACTGTCATCTGGCGATAACAGTCCCGTTTCTTGGGCATCACAACGGGTTTATTCGAGGACGATTTTTTGCTGCATCATACCTTCATTATTTTGCAGAAGTACCAAATATATTCCGCGAGATAGCGAAGCGATATTCAGTTGAACTTGGTTATCGCCGATGGTGCATGAAACCGTTGAATTCAGTACCGTATTGCCTAATACATCTACTATTTTCAGCGTTCTGTTTTCTTCTGAATTGGATGCAAAAACAAGGGTCGCTTCGGAGGATGCCGGATTGGGATAAATGGAGAATAAAGCTGTTGAATAAGCATCATAGCGAGTGGTCACTTCATCGCGACAAGCAGGACCAACTACCACCGATGCGACGGAGGATAAGCAGCCCAAAACGTCTTTTACCCGAATCGAATAAGTGCCATGCGTTAACAGCGTAAATACGTTGGAGGATTGGTACGTTGTGCCGCCATTTTTAGAGTAATTGAAGAAGCCTGAACCACCCGATGCAATAACGGTTATCTTGCCATTCGTACCCGTTAAACAAGGTGTCGGATTCACAACCGTCGGATTGTAAGTAATGGATGGCGAAGTGGCGATGGTGATATTCGATGCGGAGCTGGTGCATCCGTTCGCATCTCTTGTTCTAATGGGATAGCTGCCGTCTGCCAAAGCACTCATTAACGAAGCTCCCTGGTAGGTACTTCCGTTATCTTTTGAATAAACTTTTGTGCCTGTTCCGCCTGTTGCGGTAATGGCTATGCTGCCTTGGGTACCGGCTCCGCAAGCCGTGTTATTGGTTGCTACGGTAGTGAATGTGTTTGCAGAAGGCTGTGTCAAAACTTGCGTAGTGGCGGATTTGCAACCGTTATTATCGGTAACGGTGTAGGAATATGTTGCAGCATTTAATGAAGAATAAACACCGGTGCCTGTGTACGGAGAAGTGCCTCCGGTAGCGGAAACCGTGATGGAAGTGTTGCCGTTATAACATGCAATGGTTCCTGCTGAGGATGATGCGGAAGGATTGGTATTTACGGTGATAGTTTGATTGGTTACGGCAGAACATCCACTCGCATTCGTAACGGTTACGGAGTATGCTGTGGTCGTTGTTGGCGATACCGAAATCGTTTGAATCGAAGCACTATTGCTCCATAAATAAGTGCTGAATGCACCGGCATTTAATGAAGCCGAACCTCCAAGACATATAATGCCGTCATTGGCTACAGAGCCGGTTGTTTCTGTTACCGAAATCGTTGGATTAGGGTTGCTGTTGATGGTAAAGTTTACACCATTATCAGTACCGTTTACGGCAGGGCTGGAGGCTTTTACCCTGATCCGATAACCCGTTCCTGAAGCCGTTCCGGGAAGAACACAAGAGATGGTTCCGGATGCCGTAGCAGCCAATGTACCTATCGTAGTTGGAGATGAAAAACTGCCGTTTGCGTCGCTTAATTCCGCAGTGAATGTATTGCCACCTGTGAATGTTCCTAAGGCAGTGTAAGACACGGAAACAGAAGCTCCGGCACAATACGAAGTTGCTAAAGAACCAGTAGTAATGGTGTTTTGGTTTAATACTTCCACAAAACCCGAATTAATGGGAGAGTGGGCTTCGGAAAAGACTACATCGTGCACATCGGTGTAAGCGTTATTCGTTGGATCGAACTTCCAAATCACGCCGCTATTATGCGCACCGCCGACTTGAGTTATTCCATAAATGTATCCATCTGCGGCTTGGATGATGTCACCTGTCTGGAATCTTCCGGTGGCATCGTCCATGTCGAAATCAGAGGTAAAAGTATTTGTCGTGATGTTGTATTGAAAGATAATTCCTGCGCCATTTGCACCGCCACTTAATGTAGTTCCGTAGAGCAATCCGTTGCTTGCCTGAATAAGAGAACTGTATGGCTGGTAGCCTCCGCTATTGTTAAAATCAAAATCGTATAATTTGGTATAAGTGTTGGAGGTTACATCGTAAGAAAATAAGGTTCCTACCGTGTGTGCTCCACCGCTTTTATTAACGCCGTATAACTTTCCATCGCTTGCCAAAAGCATCGTTCCTTGAGAGTTATTACCCGAAGAAGAACTCAAATCGTATTTCTTGGTGTATGAGCTGGTGGTATAGTCATATTCAAAAAGAACCCCATTGCCGTTTGCACCCCCAAAAGAAGTCATTCCGTAGAGCTTGTTGTTGTTAGCCAGAACCATCCCTCCTATACCGAGCATTCCGGTGTTGTTAACGAAATCATGAACATCGGTGTAGGTGTTATTAGTAATGTTATATTGATAGATGATACCGAAAGCATTGGCACCGCCTCCGTAGGTCATACCGTATAAGTTGCCATCGCCAGCAAGAACCATCTTGTTTTGAGCAGATGAACCATTGGCAGATGTCAAGTCTAATTTATTAGTGAAAGTATGTGTCGGGACATCGTATTGAAAGATTACACCTTTATTATTTGCTCCGCCAGTCATGGTAATACCGTATAAATTGCCGCTCGAAACTTGTGTTAATGAACAATTAGGTGAAGCACCATCAGGGTTTCTTCTGGTAGAATACTTGGTGACTAATGTATTTGTTCCAATGTCGTATTGATAGATTAATCCGCTGGAAGCACTTCCGCCAAAAGAAGAGTTTCCGTACAGCTTGCCGTCTGTTGCAAGGATAGTAGAGGAGGAAATATTCACTGCTCCGGGGGTATTCAGATTAATTTCTACGGTGTAGGTATTGGTGGTGTAATTATACTGAAAGAGCACTCCTAAACTGGATGTTCCTCCTGCATTGGTAGTTCCATAAAGTACGCCATTACTGGTTTGTACTAATGAATTTGGTGTTGAGCCATGTGTATTGTCGAAGTTATACTTGTCGGTATAAGTATTCGTGGTAGGGTTATATTGAAAGATGACTCCATTGCTATTCGTTCCTCCTGCCCGCGTGGTTCCATACAGGTTTCCATCGCCAGCCTGTATCATGTTCCATTGCGGATCGTTGCCCGTCGAGGATGCCAAATCAATTTTATCGGTATAAGTATTCGTAGTGATATTATATTCAAAGATAACTCCTACACTATTAGCTCCACCAAATCTCGTAGTGCCATAAATCTTCCCGTTCGATGCTTGGATAAGCGAGCCATAAGGACCATTCCCCGTAGCGGTCGTCATATCAAACAACTTGGTGAACGTATTCGATGAAATATCATACCGAAAGAGCGTCCCTGCATTATTAGTTCCGCCAAAATAGCCTGTTCCGTAAAGATACCCATCGCTTGCCTGAATCAATTGATTCCCCACGCCCCATCCGCTGCTGGCATCGAGATCTACCTTGTCGGTATAGGTATTGGTGGTAATATCGTATTGAAATAAAACCCCTTTGTTATTCGCGCCGCCCAAGGTCGTTACGCCATACAGCTTGCCATCGCTTGCCTGAATCAGCGAGCCTGTGCATTTGCTGCCGGTAGCCGTTACCATATCGAATTTCTTGGTGTAGGTGTTCGCGCTATTATCATATTCATAAAGCGCACCGACATTGTTGTACCCTCCTACGAAAGATACGCCGTAAAACTTCCCGTTGGATGCCTGCAAAAGACCTCCAAAATACTGCAAGCCGTCAACAAAGGAGAAATTAAATTGGTCGGTTACAGCATTCGTCTGCTGATTAAATTCTAAAATGTTCCCTAAGCTGCAGGACCCGCCAGCGGAGGAAGTAGTCCACAGTGTAGATTGCGCAGTAGCAGTCATCAGGCAACTTAATGCCAGGATGATGATTACAAAATTCGTTACGATTTTTTTCATTTTAATTTGTTTTATTATTCATTATTTATGATTTATTAGAATTCCAATTAAGCCAACAGGCTTTCCCCGAGAAAGCACCCTCTTTTTCCGCTTCAAAGGAAAGGAATATTTCAATTCGTTCCAAGTTTTTTTTAGGAATTTAATAACAAGGGAATGTTGAAAAACAAGCCCGCTTCGATCCTCGTCCGGATGCTCGGACAAAAAAACTTTGGGGGAGCTTGCCTATTAAATAGAGTTTGTAAGGGTGAACTAAAAACTGTTTCACTCATTAGTTACGGTCTTCCACCGTTAGCTCAAGGTCTTCCACTGTTAGCTCAAGGTCTTCCACTGTTAGC
>CAIMUP010000112.1 GCA_903844645.1 uncultured Bacteroidota bacterium | reverse complement strand
GAATACTCGTAAGAGTAGGCTTTTATGGTATTATGATTTCTTCTTTCTATCGAATATTTCTTGTCAGAAGGGAACGTATCGTTTAATAATTTCTCCATTTTCAGCACCGAATCCGAAGCAACATAACTCTCCTTAATAATCTTCCATATATCGTTCATCGGCTCCTTAATATACACAGCCCTCCCCACAAAATAATCATACCTATCCCCAAACAATTCCGGTATCCGCGACTCCCAGAAGGCATGAATACCGACTTGATTCGTGAATTGACCATTATAATTCTCCGTACAATGCAACGGCACATGAGCATCGGCAATGTAATGCCCGATGTCGGCAGAATTCTTTAATATCTTATCCACATCCCGCTCTTTGAAAGCCTCCGTCAATCGCCATAACATCTCATTAATATACCAGGGAACGATGCCATATTCCTTCAAACTATCCTCGGAATATTTATAGATGGCATCGTTCCATTTCCTTGGAATACTGTCAATGCAACAAAGATGAAATCGTTCGGGATTAATAAAATGACGCGGGTTTTCGTTAGGGTTTAAGTAGCGGCGTTTATCAGGATCAATGGCATGTTTGGTAATGAAGTCAATATGGTTGTTATAGAACACCAGCATCTCATCCGGCAATGTAAAAATAGCCTGATGATTGATCTTCCGATGTGCCCAAAAGCCCCACGAAAAACTATCATTATTTATCCCGAAGATGAGGATGAAAATTGTAAAAATTGTTAGAAATTTCTTTTTCATTTGAGTGGCAAAAGTAGGAAAATGGGAGTTGAGAATTTGGAGTCGGATAAAGAGAATTCTGGCTCACTTTTGAAGATGACTTTTGTGTTAAATAATCATGAAATTTCATCACACAAATTCTCAATTTTATGGTCTCTTTTCACAAAAAATATGAACGATCCACTTTTCCCACCTACTACCACTTTTTATGTTTGGAGGCTACTTTTTGGGATAAAAATTACCATTTTAACGAATCTGAAAACTTTTTTCAACAAACTTTTTTAGGCTTTTTTGATCATTTTTTAGGTTTTATAATAGCTCTGATATGCAGGTATAATAAGGCTTTTGGATACTTTAATAGGTTTATGAACAAAAAAAAGTTATCAACAATGTGGGAATAGGTGTTGGAAAGTGGAAAAAATATTCCGTATTTTTGCCCCGACAAAGAAAATAAGAAGATCGTGGTAAAGTATATCGGAGAATATGAATGTAGCTTAGACAACAAAAGCAGGGTGTTAATTCCTGCTCGTCTGATGAAACAATTTCCACCTGAATATCGGGAGAAATTTATCGTGGCTCGAAGCATATTTCAAGAGTGCTTAATTTTGTTTACACTGGATGCTTGGGAAGAAAATTTAGAAGAGATAATGACCCTAAGTCAGTTTAGTAAAGATGCTGATGATTTTACCCGAAAATATTTGAATGGTGCAACCGAAGTTGAGTTGGATAATGCAAACCGGATTCTGTTGCCGAAAAAGCAAATTGAATATGCCAAGATCGAAAAAGATATTATCATCACATCGAACCTGACGAAATTGGAAATATGGTCGCCAGTGATGCATGAAAAAGCTCTGGGTTCAATTGATCACAATCAATTTGAGAACCTTGCCGAAACATTGTTGGGGAAAAAGAATAAAGGCGGTTCTAATATTAATCTAAACTAAAGGAGATGAAATACCACACACCGGTTTTATTAGATGAATGTTTGGAAGCATTGGCAATAAAACCTGACGGCATCTATGTGGACGTAACTTATGGTGGTGGCGGGCATTCCAATGCTATAGCAGAAAAATTATCTGATGGAAAGTTGGTTGCATTTGATCAGGATGATGATGCAAGGAATGAGAATACCAACGAGCATATTTTATTTATCAATCAAAATTTTCGCTATCTGAAAAAGTATTTGAGGTTTTATGAAATGATGCCCATTGATGGGCTGCTGGCTGATCTTGGTGTATCATCACATCAGATAGATACACCCGAACGTGGTTTCTCAACACGCTTCGAAGGCGAATTGGATATGCGAATGAATCAGAATAATCCACTTACTGCAAGAGAGATTATTAATACTTATTCTGAAAAAGAATTGCAGAGAATATTTTCTGAATATGGTGAGATTATTAACTCGAAGAAATTAGCAAAGTCAATTATAGAAGCAAGGACTAAAAAGGGAATCGAATCGGTAACTGATTTAAAAGTAGCAATAAAGGATTGTGTAAACAAAGTCAATGACCATCAATATTTCGCACAAGTTTTTCAGGCATTAAGGATAGAAGTAAACGATGAAATGAGTGCTTTGAAAGACTTATTAATGCAAAGCGGTGAGGTAATAAAAAAGGGAGGAAGGCTGGTAGTTATTTCATACCATTCATTGGAAGACAGATTAGTGAAAAGCTACATCGCAAAAGGAAAGTTTGAAGGTGAAGTTGACAAAGATTTTTACGGAAATAAAATGGATGTACCCTTCAGGGCAATCAATAAGAAGCCACTATCAGCAAGCGAAGATGAACTGATGAGAAACCCAAGAGCACGTAGCGCAAAGTTGAGAATCGCAGAAAGAAATTGAAATAATATAGAGCCAAAATAATAAACCAAGACCAAAATGACAAACGAAATTAAAGATCAAGAAACTATTGTTGATGAACAATCGGAGCAAGAAGTTTCTCCAAAGAAGACCAAACAAGCTTGGTCATTCTTTAGTTTTTTTAATGTCCGTAGTTTTTTGAGCAAAGAAAATGTTACTGGTTCTTTACCATTTATTTTCTTTCTTGGCTTGCTTGCTGTTATGTATATTGCAAATTCTTATAACTCTGATAAATTAGTTCGGCAAATTGATCACACACAAAAGGAGTTGAAAGAATTTGTTTCGGAATATGGCTCAACAAAAAGGATGTTACAAGATAGCAGCATGCGCACTATTGTTTCAAAGAAAGTAGAGACAATGGGGCTGTATGATTCGGTATCAACACAAAAGCAAATTGTCTTAACAAAAAATGATTTGGCAATAAAATAAATGGGCGAAGAGAAAACATTGGACATTAAAAAGGACATACTTTGGAGGGTGTACCTGGTGCATTTCGGGCTATGTCTGTTTGGACTTGCTATTATTGTTCAGGTTTTCCGCATTCAATATATCCAAGGCTCTTACTGGCATGCTAAAGCGGAAACTGCAACTAAAGAGATGAGGAACATAGAAGCTAAACGGGGCAATATTTATTCGGAAGATGGAAGTCTGATGGCAATCTCTGTTCCCGTCTATGAAGTGCGGATGGATGTTAATGCTGCGGCGTTGACGAATGAAGTTTGGAATAAAAATATTGATTCCCTTTCCTTGTGTTTAGCCAATCTTTTCAATGATAAAACCAAATTGCAATACCTTAATGAATTAAATCATGCTCGCAAATCAGGTGAACGATATTATGCAATTAAGAAAGGAGTAAAGTATGATAAAATCAAGGAGCTAAAAGACTTTCCATTGTTCAGAATGGGTAGATTTAAAGGTGGTTTAATCATTCCTCAAACTATGGAACGTGATAAACCATGCAGCCAGTTAGCAGAAAGAACTATTGGCTATCCACCAGCAAACGATCGGGTTGCAGTTGGAATTGAGGGTTCATTTGATAATGACCTAAAAGGTGTGAGCGGCAAGCGTTTGGAACAAAAAATATCAGGAAATCTTTGGAAACCTGTCTATGATGAAAATGTAGTCGAGCCACGAGATGGCAATGATATAACAACAACTATTGATATCAACATTCAGGATGTTGCGGAGCGGGCTTTGAAATCAAATCTTGAAAAGAACATGGCTGAATATGGCTGTGTGGTGGTGATGGAAGTCGCTACTGGCGAGGTAAAAGCTATAGCTAATCTAAAGCGAAACAGTAAAAATGAATACGATGAAAGTTTGAATTATGCCATCTCTGAAAGGACAGAACCAGGCTCAACATTTAAACTAATTTCCATGATGGCTGCTTTGGATGATGGCTTAATCAAATTAAATGATAAAGTAAATACAGAGCATGGCTATACGGTATATTTTAAAGATACGATGACCGATTCTCACAAAGAAGGCTTTGGAATAATTACTGCCCAAGATGCTTTTGAAGTTTCATCAAATGTGGGAGTATCTAAATTAATAACTGCTGCTTACGGCAAAAATAAGCAAGCATTTATTGATAAAATTTATTCAATGAAAGTTAATCAAAATGATTCATTACAGATTAAAGGTGCTATGCCCCCTGATATCAAAAGCACAACAGATAGAAGATGGTCTGGTATTTCGCTTCCATGGATGTCTATTGGTTATGAACTTCGCATGACACCCTTGCAAACATTGACATTCTATAACGCTGTTGCGAATAATGGAAAGATGATGAAGCCCTATTTTGTTAAGGAAGTAAAAGATAAAGGCAAAGTTGTAAAAAGTTATTCCCCAACAATTATTTCGGATAGTATTTGCAGTGCTGCCACAATTAAAAAAGCAAGAGCGATGCTTGAAGGAGTTGTCGAAAGAGGAACTGCAAAGAACCTTAGAGATAGTTCTTATAAGATTGCGGGGAAGACCGGGACAGCGCAAAGATCAATGGGAAAAAGCGGTTATAAATTGAATTCAAAAGCAAATTATCAAGCCTCATTCTGTGGTTACTTCCCGGCGGATAATCCAAAATATTCTTGCATAGCGGTTGTATATTCTCCTTCGACTTCTGTCTATTATGGAGCTTCAGTGGCAGGTCCTATTTTTAAGGAAATTACTGATAAGATTTATTCCTCTAAATTGGAAATGCATAAGGAGCAACAAACTAATCCAATTGCTCAAACCGACCGCGTTCCTTTGGTTTCGGGAGGTTTACAAAAGGACATTGAAACCGTATGCTCGAATATCGGAGTGAACACATTAGTTCATAATAATGGATTCAATTGGGTGCAAGGAAATAAACAAAGCAACTCTGTTAATTTAACCGAAAAACATATTGCATTTGGATTAATTCCAAATGTCGTTGGTATGGGTATGAGGGATGCAGTTTATATTCTTGAAAATGCAGGATTAATCGTTAGAGTGAGAGGTAAAGGCTCGGTTATCAAGCAAAGTCTTGAAGCGGGACAATCAGTTTCAAGAGGGAAAGAAATAGTATTAGATTTAAGTTAATGAAGAAACTACAGGATTTGATTTATAAAACGGGTATTACTGATGTTGTCGGGTCAACTGCAATTGGCATCAGTTATGTTTGTTTTGATAATCGGAAGGCTGGCAAAGATTCTTTATTTATTGCGACAAAAGGAACAAATACTGACGGACACAATTATATTGATTCAGCAATAGATCAAGGTGCAATAGCAATTGTTTGTGAGGAGTTTCCAATAAAATTGAGGGGTGGAATTACATACATCAAGGTAACTGAAAGCAGCATGGCGCTTGGGTTTATTGCTTCAAATTATTTTGGAAACCCTTCTGAAAAACTTAAGGTAATTGGAGTAACTGGTACTAATGGTAAAACAACTGTCGCCTCTCTATTATTTCAACTATTTAGAAACTTGGGATATAATGTTGGGCTGTTATCAACTATCAAAAATCAAATCAATGATGAGGTATTAATTGCTTCACATACCACCCCAGATTCGATTCAACTCAATGCTCTAATGTGTCAAATGTTAGAAGAAGGTTGTTCACATTGTTTTATGGAAGTTAGCTCTCATGCTATTGATCAAAATAGAATTGCAGGAATCAAATTTGCAGGTGGAATTTTTACAAATATTACCCATGATCATTTGGATTATCATCATACGTTTTCCTCCTACATTCAAGCAAAGAGAGCGTTTTTCAATTCACTAAATAGTGAAGCTTTTGCTTTGACAAATGCTGATGATAAAAATGGATTAGTGATGGTCCAAAACACTAAAGCAAGAACTAAAACATATAGCCTGAAATCAATGTCGGATTTTAAATGCAAGATATTAGAAAATCAGTTTGAAGGCTTGTTATTGAATATTGATGAAGTCGAGGTGCTTTGCAGATTGATTGGTAGTTTCAATGCTTATAACCTTCTCGCTGTCTATAGTTCTGCAATTTTATTGGGAGAGGATAAATTTAATGTGCTTAAAGAGTTAAGCAGCTTAATGCCAGCAGAAGGTCGCTTTGATTGCATTCGTTCAGAAGCAAATATTATTGGAATTATTGATTATGCTCATACTCTAGATGCTCTCGAAAATGTTCTTAATACTATTAATGAAATTAGAACTGGGAATGAAAAAGTCATAACTGTTGTAGGTTGCGGCGGTGATAGAGATTCATTGAAACGCCCTGAAATGGCAAGGATTGCAAGCGAACTAAGCAATAAAGTTATTCTCACTTCTGATAACCCAAGGTCAGAAGAACCAGAGGAAATAATTAAACAGATGAAGGAAGGAATTTCTCATGTTCATTTTAAAACCACCCTCACAATTGTAGATAGGAAGGAAGCTATAAGGACTGCATGCTCTCTTGCAAACAGTAATGATATAATTTTAATTGCAGGCAAAGGGCACGAGAAATATCAAGAGATAAAAGGAATCAGGTACCCGATGGATGACAAACAAATTTTAACTGAAACTTTCGCAATGATAAATTAAATAGAGATGTTATACTACCTGTTCGATTTCCTTCATTCAAAATATAACCTTCCTGGTTCGGGAGTGTTTCAGTATATCTCATTTCGTGCTGCATTAGCCATAATTTTCTCTTTGTTTTTTTCATTGTTATTAGGAAAAAGAATCATTCGATTGTTGCTCAAAAAACAAGTTGGAGAGACGATAAGAGACTTAGGTTTGGAAGGACAAATCGAAAAGCAAGGGACGCCAACTATGGGTGGATTAATTATTCTTACAGCAATATTAATCTCAACTTTATTATTCGCAAAACTTTATAATGTCTATGTAATCCTAATGATTGCAGTAACTGTATGGCTTGGTTTAATTGGGTTTGTAGATGATTATATTAAGGTATTTAAGAAAGATAAAAAGGGGTTGGCGGGCAAATTCAAGATTGCAGGACAAGTCATATTAGGCTTGGTCGTCGGTGCAACAATGTATTGGAATAACGCTGTGGTTGTTAGAGAAAAATTACCAAAATCAGAAGTGAAGATTAGTTCTTCGACTAATATTGTTGCGGATATGAATGGACAAAATATTCTCTTCTCAAAGGAGTCAATTAAATCTACTAAAACAACAATTCCATTTTTCAAAAATAATGAATTTGATTATGCCTATCTGTTAGCTTGGATGGGTGATGGGTATAAAAAATGGGCGTGGTTAGTATTTATTCCAATCATGATTTTGATAGTTGCTGCAGTCTCAAATGGAGCAAATATTACTGATGGTATTGATGGCTTGGCAACAGGAACTTCAGCAATTATTGGAAGTACCTTAGTTGTGCTTGCTTACGTATCTGGGAACACTGTTTTTGCAAATTATTTGAATATAATTTATATCCCGCACTTAGGAGAATTAGTTGTTTTTATGAGTGCATTTGTTGGAGCATGCGTTGGATTTTTGTGGTTCAATAGTTATCCTGCACAAGTATTTATGGGTGATACCGGAAGTCTTGCTTTAGGCGGTATCATTGCCGTCTGTGCTATCGCTGTTCGGAAAGAATTATTGATTCCAATTCTATGTGGAATATTTTTAATTGAAAATTTATCAGTGATTATTCAAGTAGGCTACTTCAAATATTCAAGAAGAAAATATGGTGAAGGGCGGCGGATATTTAAGATGTCTCCATTACATCATCACTACCAAAAATTAGGATACCATGAAGCTAAAATCGTCAATAGATTTTGGATAATAGGAATTTTCCTTGCAGTATTAACCATAGTAACTCTTAAACTCCGCTAAATGATTAACAGAAATAAAATAGCGATTATAGGTGCCGGTGAAAGCGGAGTCGGTGCTGCAATTCTTGCAAAACAAAAAGGGTTTGAAGTATTCTTATCTGATAAAAATTTGATAACTGATGAATACAAAACAACTCTAATTAAAAATGGTTTGAATTGGGAGGAAGGACAACATTCAATTGATTCAATCCTTAATGCCAACGAAGTGATCAAAAGTCCTGGTATTCCTGATACTGCTGATATTATTCAAAAAGTAATTGAAAACAAAATTCCAATCATTTCAGAGATAGAATTTGCATCAAGATATACCGCAGCAACGAAGATTTGTATTACTGGAAGCAATGGAAAAACGACTACAACGTCTCTCACATATCATATCCTTAAAAATGCAGGATTCAATGTGGGTATTGCAGGAAATATTGGTAAGAGTTTTGCGCGTCAAGTCGCTGATGAGAAGTTTGAATATTATGTTCTCGAATTGAGCAGTTTTCAATTAGATAATATGTATCAATTCCATGCAGAGATTTCAATTTTATTGAACATCACTCAGAATCATTTGGATAGATATAATTTCAATATGACGAATTATTCTGACAGCAAATTCAGGATTATTCAGAACCAAAATTCTTCTAACTATTTCATCTATTCTGCTGATGATGAAATCATTAAACAAGAATTAAACAATCGAAATATAACCCCAATTAAATATCCTTTCTCCATTACCAAAAAGCAACCAAAAGGTGCATGGTTAGAGGAAAACGAAATAACCATTAATTTAAACGATAATACATTCACTATGTCAATTTTTGAACTATCCCTGCAAGGGAAACACAATGTGTACAACTCTATGGCGGCTGCAATTGCTGCTAAGATTTTAGACATCAGGAAAGATGTTATTCGCGAAAGTTTATCCGACTTCGAGGGTATTGAACATCGCATTGAATTCGTCACCAATGTGCATGGAATTGAATTCATCAATGACAGCAAATCAACCACTGTCAATGCCACTTGGTGGGCATTGGAGAGCATGAAAAAACCTGTGGTTTTAATCATGGGAGGTGTTGATAAAGGGAACGATTATTCGATGCTTGAAGAGATGGTGAAAGAGAAAGTCAAGGCGATAATTTGTCTTGGAAAAGACAACAAAAAAATTCATAATGCATTCCAGTCTTTGTGCCCGATTATTGTTGATACTTTGTCTGCCGAGGACGCGGTAAATGTTGCCTATCGTTTAGGTAAAAAAGGTGATGCTGTTTTGCTTTCACCCGCATGTGCTAGTTTCGATTTGTTCAAGGATTATATTGAGAGGGGCAGAAAATTTAAAACCGCTGTTAAAAATTTGTAATTTACCTATATTAATGAAAAAACAAGGTTTTTATATTGAATATATAAATTTTCAATGCTCTTTCGGAGATTCCCGAAGTTATTTCGGAGTCTCCCGAAGCCATTTCGGAACCTTCCGAAAGCATTTCGGAGCCCCCCGAAACCATTTCGGGAGCCTCCGAAACCAATTAGGAACCTTCCGAAAGCATTTCGGGGACTCCCGAAACCACTTCGGGAGCCTCCTAAACCAGTTCGGAACCTTCCGAAAGCATTTCGGGGACTCCCGAAACAACTTCGGGAGCCTCAGAAACCAACTCGGGAGTGCCAGAAACGATTTAGGAAGCATCAGAAAGCCATTTTTGATGTTCTGGTCAAAAATTAACATGAATAATACAGCAGGAATTTTGATATTAGGATTAATATAAATAATGAAAAAACTTTTCACATATACTAAAGGAGATTGGGTGATCTGGATTGTCGTAATCCTGCTTAGCCTCTTTTCGTTATTATCGGTTTATAGCAGCACGGGCACGCTCGCATATCGTATGCAGGGTGGTAACACAGAATATTATTTGTTCAAACATTCGGCGATTGTTTTCATTGGTTTTTTAATCATTTTCGGCACACATTTGATTCCTTATACCTACTATTCTCGCATTGCTCAAATCTCACTTTTCATCGCTGCGCCGATGCTTTTCTTCACGCTGATTTTCGGCTCTCATATTAATGAAGCAAGTCGCTGGATTACCCTCCCAGTCATTAATCTGACATTTCAGACAAGTGATTTTGCGAAGCTTGCATTAATACTTTTTGTTGCTCGGTCTCTCTCTAAAAAGCAAGAAAATATCAAGGATTTTAAGAGCGCATTTCTGCCAATTATTGCTCCGGTTTTATTAATTACCTTGTTGATATTACCAGCGAATTTGAGTACTGCTGCCGTCTTATTTACGACCTGTATGTTCATTATGTTTATTGGCAGAGTTAATGTAAAATACATCCTTCTATTAATGGCAACTGGGCTGATTTGTCTTTCGATTTTTATTGGAATTGCGATGGTCAGCAATTATAATGGACGCATTGGAACTTGGAAAGCGAGGATTGAAAATTTCATTCATCCGAATCCCGATGATGACAGCAACTACCAGGCGGATCAAGCTCAAATTGCAATTGCCAATGGAAAATTATTGGGCAAGGGACCTGGGAATAGCATCCAGAGAAATTTTTTACCACATGCTTATTCCGATTATATTTATGCAATTGTAACTGAAGAATATGGCTTAATTGGGGCTTCAACAATTGTGATTTTATATCTCATTTTGTTTTATCGAACGATTCGAATTATTAGAAAATCACCCCGAGCATTCGCCACTTTGGTTGCTGTTGGATGTAGTTTTTCTCTAGTCTTTCAAGCGATGATTAATATGGCGGTCGCTGTTCATATCTTCCCAGTTACCGGGCAACCGCTGCCTTTTATCAGCATGGGAGGAACATCAATTTGGTTTAGTAGTATCGGTTTAGGAATAATTTTAAGTGTGAGCAGAGATTTAGAAATTGAACAGAAATTAGAACCAACCCCTCAACTTGCAAATGCTTAGAGAATTAAACATATCGGTGAATAATTTCTTCTCATTTGATGAGGTTTTGAAGATCAAGAATCTTAATTTTTTTCCATTTCAAATGACTTCTTCTATTTCTTCAAATGATCAAAATTTAAAAGCGAGTAATACAAATGTGGGGAATGATATTTTGAATAGAAAATTGAAAGTTATTATTAGTGGAGGAGGTACTGGTGGACATATTTTTCCGGCAATTGCAATTGCTAATGCATTGAAGAATTTGGTTCCGAATATTGAAATATTATTCGTTGGAGCAGAGGGAAGAATGGAGATGGAAAAAGTTCCTGCTGCCGGTTATAAAATTGAAGGATTGTGGATAAGTGGACTACAAAGAAAGCTGACAATTGATAATTTATCCTTTCCTTTTAAAGTAATTTCGAGTATTAATAAATCACGAAATATCATCAACAAATTTAAGCCAGATGTAGTTATTGGTGTGGGCGGATATGCAAGTGGACCATTGCTGTATGTTGCAGCAAACAAAGGTATTCCGACATTGATTCAAGAACAAAATTCCTATCCTGGAATCACAAATAAAGTACTTGCAAAGCGAGTGAATAAAATTTGTGTTGCTTATCCTGGAATGGATAAATATTTTCCTAAAGAGAAGATAATTCTAACAGGAAATCCGGTACGGCAAGACATACTTGATATTGCAAATAAACGAGAAGACGCATTGAAGTTTTTCGGTTTGAATAACACAAAAAAAGTATTGCTTGTTATTGGTGGAAGTCTCGGAGCCAGAACTATTAATCAAAGTATGAAAGCTGGATTAGATGCATTATGCAAAAATAATATTCAAGTTATTTGGCAAACTGGTAAATCGTTTTATAACGAAGCCAAAAATGCAACAAATAAATTTGAACAATCTGGAATTAAAGTTTATGATTTTATTAATAGAATGGATTATGCTTATGCTGCTACCGATGTTGTTATTTCGCGAGCAGGGGCAAGTTCGATAAGTGAATTATCTTTAGTTGGAAAGCCTTCCATTTTGGTTCCATCGCCAAATGTTGCCGAAGATCATCAGACAAAAAATACTATGGCTTTGGTGAATAATAATGCAGCGATTTTAATAAAGGATTCTGAAGCAAAGGATATTTTGATAAGAAGGGTTATTGAGTTATTGAAGGAGGATGCAGAGCAATCAAAGTTGCGAAATAACATTGGTAAAATAGCTTTGAAAGATTCAGCAAATGTTATCGCAAATGAGATTTTAATGTTGGTAAAAAAATAAAGAAGGATGGATTTGAATAAATATAAAATGGTTTATTTCATCGGTATCGGAGGTATTGGAATGAGTGCTCTCGCAAGGTATTTCAAGTCTCTTGGATTGGAAATATCAGGTTATGATCGTGTGTCCACATCTTTGACTGATGAATTAGAATCCGAAGGAATGCAAATCCATTTTAATGATGATGTTAAACAAATTCCATCGAAGTTTATTGACTCATCAAATAAAGAAAATGTCTTGATAATTTATACTCCAGCTATTCCTTCCAATCACATAGAGTTGAATTATTTTAGAGATAATGAATATGATGTTTATAAGCGTTCAGCTATTCTTGGAGAAATTACAAAAGAAAATTATTCGATTGCTGTTGCCGGCACTCATGGCAAAACGACTACATCATCAATTATTGCACATATATTAAAATACTCTGGGAAAGATTGCACCGCATTTTTAGGAGGAATCAGTAAAAATTATAACTCCAATTTTCTTCTCGCAAATATTGGAAATGAGGAAGCTCCGATTGTTGTTGAGGCTGATGAATACGATAAATCATTCTTGACTTTATACCCAGATATTGCAGTGATTACTTCTATGGATGCCGATCACTTGGATATTTATGGTAGCAAGAATCAATTAGAAGATAACTATCGAAAATTCTCTTTACAAGTCAAGCCGACAGGGAAGTTATTTGCTAAGGCAGGCTTAGGTTTTGATAATATTTCATACACTTACTCAATAAAAAAAGGGGCAGATTTTAAAGCAAATAATATTGGAATTAATGAACGTCAATATATCTTTGATGTTGAAGGTGTATTTGGAATTATAACAGGTTTATCGTTAGGGCTTCCAGGAATTCATAATGTGGAAAATGCTTTGGCAGCAACAGCAGTGGCTCAATATTTAGGAATAGAAAACGATGTTATCAAAGATGCGTTGAAATCTTATTTAGGGGTTAAACGTCGTTTTGAATTAAGATTCAGTTCTGAAGAGACTGTTTACATTGATGATTACGCCCATCACCCTGAAGAGTTGAGGGCTTGCATTCAATCTGTTAAAGAACTTTATCCAAACAAAAAAATTACTGGTATTTTCCAACCACATTTATTCTCAAGAACACGTGATTTTGTTGATGGGTTTGCTAAGAGCCTTTCAATGTTGGATGAACTTATTCTAATGGATATTTATCCAGCCAGAGAATTACCTATTGAAGGAATAACTTCTTCAATTATCTTTGAAAAGGTTACAATTCCAAACAAAAGAATATTGACCGATAAGACAATATTAAATGAAATTGAGAATACAAAGACTGATGTACTTCTCACATTGGGGGCAGGAGATATTGATAAATTGGTTGAGCCAATAGAACAGATTTTAAAGGATAAATCGAAGACTAAAGATTTGATATAATGAAAAGATTATATAAGGTATTGATTTGGGTTTTTGCGCTAACTGGGCTTATAGTTACTATGAGTTTTGTTTCAACTTCGCAAGATTCAACGCCATGCTCAAGTGTGTTTATCAATGTTGATAATACAAATGTTTTCATAGATAAAAATGATGTGGATAGTTTGATTAAAAAGCGAGTTGGGACTTTGAAAGGCAAGTCAATGGATAAAATTGATATAGCTCAAATTGAAAATATCATTCGAGGTAATTCTTATGTTCAGAATGCTCAAGCTTATTCAACTATTGATGGAGAAGTTTCTATTGCCGTTCGTCTAAGAGTTCCTTTGTTAAGAATATTTAATCCATTAAATCAAAGTTTTTACGTTGATGCAAATGGTCGTTATATGCCGCTTTCAGAGAAGGCTTCTTCGAGGGTTTTAATGGTTAATGGTTATATATATGATAGTTACATTGCCCGAACTGTAAGGGTTTTGGATTGGAAAGACACTATGATTAAAGGAAAAACTATGATGGATTCTCTTTATACTTTGGCAAACTTTATTCAGAAAGATAAATTCCTGAATGCACAGATCCAACAGGCTTATATTAATAATGATAGAGAAATTGAATTGATTCCATACATTGGAAAGCAAACTATAATAATGGGCGACATTTCTGATATGGACTTGAAATTTAAAAACCTTGTATCTTTCTATAAAAAGGAAATGAGTAGGTATGGCTGGAGTACTTGTAGTTGCATAAATTTAAAATATAAAAACCAAATTGTTTGTACAAAAACTAATAAATTTAATAAGCAAAATGATTAAACAAACTTCCCTTATCGTAGTAGGCTTGGACATCGGCACAACAAAAATTTGTGCCATCGTCGGCAGAAAAAATGAATTCGGAAAAATTGAAATCCTTGGAAAGGGTCAATCCGAAAGTATCGGTGTTATGCGTGGCGTTGTCTCCAACATTGATCACACTGTTCAATCAATCAAACTGGCTGTGGATGAGGCAAGCAAAAAGTCAGGGATTGAAATCAAAGAGGTAGTTGTTGGTATTGCTGGACAGCATATTAAAAGTATGCAGCACCGCGGTATGAAGACAAGAAGAAATTCAGAGATTGAAATTGCCCAGTCGGATATTGATTCAATAGTTGAGGACATGTATAAACTCGCGATGCTTCCTGGTGAGGAAATTATTCATGTTATACCGCAAGAATTTGTTGTGGATAATGAACAAGGAATCAAAGAACCGGTAGGAATGTTTGGTGTTTGGTTGGAGGCAAAATGCCATATTATAACTGGACAAACTTCGGCAGTAAGGAATATTGTGCGTTGTGTAGAAAAAGCAGGTTTAAGTATTGATTATACAACTGATCTAATATTAGAACCACTTGCCTCTTCTGAAGCTGTATTGACCGAAGAAGAAAAGGAAGCCGGTGTTGCTCTAGTTGATATAGGTGGAGGAACGACGGATATTGCTATTTTCAAAGATGGTATTATTCGACATACAGCGGTGATTCCTTTTGGTGGCAATGTTATAACTGAAGATATTAAGGAAGGTTGTAGTATTATCAAAAAACAGGCGGAAATGCTTAAAGTTAAATTTGGAAGTGCTTTGGCTTCAGAAAATCAGGAAAACGAAAGAGTTTCTATTCAGGGTTTGAGAGGGAAAGAGCCCAAAGAAATATCTGTTAAGAATCTTGCAAATATTATTCAAGCAAGAATGGAAGAGATTATTGAGCATATTTATTATGAGTTAAAGAACTCTGGTTATGAAAAAAAATTGATTGCGGGAATTGTTATTACCGGGGGTGGTGCTCAATTGAAACATATCAGTCAATTGGTTGAATATATGACCGGATTGGATACTCGTATTGGTTATCCCAATGAGCATTTAGCAACTGGTCCTATCGAGGAAGTGAAAAGCCCAATGTATGCTACGGGTGTTGGTTTGGTACTTATGGGGCTTAATAAAACTGTGAAAGAGGTGGCTCATCAAATTCCAGAAACAGGGTTAGAAATTGATGAGCCAACAGATACAATTGTAGAACCACCGATTCAGCCAACAATAAAGCCTGAACCTCAAAAGAGGAGTAGCTTCTTTGATAATCTTTTCAAGAAAAGTAAGGAATGGTTAGATGAAGATAACAATGACAGAATTAACTAATCAAAACAAAATAAAATATTTCAAAGTAATCCTAAATAAATTAAAAAAATGACAAATATGTTATTCGAATTTAAAAAAGAGAAACCTTCAATTATTAAGGTAATTGGGGTAGGTGGTGGCGGTACTAATGCCGTAAACCACATGTTCAACCAAGGGATCAAGGGTGTTGATTTTATGGTATGTAATACAGATGCGCAGTCGCTGGAGAAAAGCCCTGTGCTGAACAAGATCCAGTTGGGTCCGAGCTTGACTGAAGGGATGGGGGCGGGTTCCATTCCTGAAGTTGGGAAAAATGCAGCTATCGAAAACCTTGATGAAATCAGAAGGGTTTTAGGTGGCGATACCAAAATGGTGTTCATCACTGCCGGAATGGGTGGTGGTACCGGAACCGGTGCTGCTCCGATAATCGCTGCATTGGCTAAAGAGATGGGGCATTTGACAGTTGGGATTGTTACTGTTCCTTTCACTTTTGAAGGGAGGAAACGCAAGACCCAAGCAGATGATGGCTTGGAGGAATTGAAGAAAAATGTGGATACCCTTTTGATAATCTGTAATGATAAATTGAGAGACATTCATGGTAACCTGACTTTGAAGGAAGCCTTCGGGAAAGCTGATGACATTCTCACGGTTGCTGCTAAAGGTATTGCTGAAATAATTACTGTTACCGGTTATGTGAATGTTGATTTCAAGGATGTGCAAACAGTTATGAAAGATAGCGGTGTCGCTATTATGGGTGCCGGTGTTGCGGAGGGGGAAGACAGGGCAATTGTGGCTATCAAGATGGCAATGAATTCGCCATTGTTGAATGATACCAACATTAACGGTGCTCGACATATTTTACTGAATATAGCCTCTGGCAGTAACGAAGTTCGGATGGATGAGATTGATACTATCACGGAATATATCCAGCAAGAAGCGGGGCGTACTGCCGAATTGATATGGGGTAATTGTACCGATGAATTATTGGGAGAGAAATTGAGCGTTACAGTTATTGCGACCGGTTTCAAAACGTCAGAGGAGATTGGGAGTTTCCGTCCGGAACCTAAAAAAATCGTTCATGTTTTAGAAAATAATGTTGAAGCTGCGAGTCCAAAAGTTGAACAGCGTGCGATTCCAACTACCGAAGCTCCTATTACTGATACCACTGAAATATCAAACGCGGGTGTTGAGGATGAAGAAATGAAAATGATTATTAGTGAAGAAAATATCGAGCCGATAGTCAGAGAATTTACCTTCAATAACACGAAAGCCGATGATGGTATCGCGAATCTTGAACGCGCTTCTTCTTCTTCAATAATTCCTATGAATGAAATGAGTAAAGAGCAGGAAAACGCTCGTGAGCGTTCGTTGGAAAGGAAGATGAAGTTGAAGGGATACAGCGTGAAATTAGAAAACCTGAACAGCCTTGAAAACGAGCCTGCATACAAAAGGAAGAACGTCCAGTTAGATAAAGTTGCGCCTTCTAACGAATCGAGTATTTCGCGATTTACATTGGGTGAAGACGGGTTGAAAGACAATAATTCTTTTCTGCATGACAATGTGGATTAAGCGATAAAAAAATGTAGATAATTTGTTTAAGTTTTTAAATCTTTCATTGAGTAACCCATTCAACGAAAGCAAAAGCCCTCTGATCATCTTTCGGAGGGCTTTTTGATTTATCGCCTGTAACCTTCGTACAAACTCGCGGCAAGCAGAAGGTTCACGAATTTAAAATAAATAGGATCGAAGGCTTTGATATTGGGGATTAATTTCAGGATGAATTTAAAGATGAATTTGGTTTTTATTACTGTGAGATAAATAGCCGATTTCAGTTTATTATGAACGATAATAGTCTCCACATAACCCAAGTCCACAGCCATTTTGCGCGTTTGTCCGCTACGAATTTTCCGGTTCAGCCAATCCTCCATAATGGTTCTATCGGCTTCGTTATGATAGACGATCAGTTTAGGGTCTATCATGGCTATGATGCCTGATTTCTTCAGTCGTTTTGCGAAATCATGATCCTCGGCACCGGAATGTGGAAAATCTTCATTGTACCCTTTTATTTTATTAAAAGATGATTTATAAATCGGCAAGAAATTACTCATCACAATGTCCACTTCAAACGCTTTTTCGGTATTCCACTCGACACCCAGATTCCATCCCCGCATCGTCGTGAAGCCATACCGTGTAAGGTATCTGCCGAACTGCGTCTTGGCAATTTTTTCATCTAATTCGGGAGGATAAACCCAATCCGAATTGTAACATCGTTCGTAATTATCCTTGTATAATTCGAGGGTGTATAGCACAGCTTTTTTATTGATGAGCATATCATCATCTACAAAAAAAAGGAGGTCGGCATTTGCGAGGATAGCACCGTAATTCCGAGCTGATGCCACGCCACTTTTCGGGTTATCCACAACCGTTACCTGGGGCATGGATTCGCGAAGAATAATTTTCGATTTCTTGGAATCATTCACCACGATTATCTCGGCATCCATCCCCTCAATAGCGGCATTGGCTGCGGATAGGCTTTGCCAAAAAACTTCACCCCGTTCGTGGGTCGGCATGATGATAGAAAATAACGGTTTATTCGGCATGATTTATTAAATAAGGAAGAAAAATTCTGTGGCGGCAAAGATAGATTTTGCCCCGAAAAGTATCTTTTATTCCTTACAATCGCTTTGTTCAAAACCATTTTTAACCCGTCTCACGGTATCCGATTCCACAGGGGCTATTATTGTACCGGATGCCGTTTCACCTGTACCGGATGCCGCTTCACCTGTACCGGATGCCGTTTCATCTGTACCGGATGCCGTTTCACCTGTACCAGATGCCGTTTCATCTGTACCGGATGCCGTTTCATTTGCTACGGATGCCGTTTCATCTGTACCGGAAGACACGTCTTTGGGTCCACGAGTGTCTCCGGCGGATTTTTTTACCTCCCCCGAAAACCGGATTCCCCGTTATAAAACCGATATTTTCGAGTTTTTAGGGGGAATTCCCCAAAGTCGGTGTGAAGCCGTTTATTGGGATTAACTGACGGCGGATACAGAAACCACACGGGGCAGGTTTGTGGTACAGTAATAAAATAATTAATGACGAGCGGGGCAGGTAGCTTGCTCCTTTTATTATTTAAGGTCAATCAGGAACTTCATCGTATCTATTCCATCGGCATAATCCCATAATTTTGGCATCTGTGTAGTACCGAATGCCAAACTGTCTGGGAAGTAGCCATTCAGGCTGGCAATACATTGGATGTTTTCCTTTTCCAGGGCAATGATTTCGGTTAATGAATCTGTGTTTTTATAGACTTCAAAATTCAATACCGAGATAGGGGAGGAGCAACTTTTGTCGTCTTTTAATAACAGAAAACCATTATCCAAAAATGGGACTTGTTTCATTAAAAGTATCGTTCGGTTATAATCATAATTGTTGGCGTATTTATGGTGATTGATGATGGGGTTGAATGATTCGATGGATTCAAAAAACAAATTGAAGTCATACCCTTCAGGAACATAAATCTTGGAAATATTTCTGCATCCCAAGCCAAAGTATTGGAGAATATCTTCACCTAATTCTTTTAAATCATCCGAAGTTTCAAAGCCATTGATAATCCCAACAGAATTCCTATTCTTCCGAATGATGTGAGGATACTTCCCGAAGTAATAATCGAAATACCTTGCAGAGTTATTACTTCCGGTAGCTATCACGGCATCTATGTTATTTAGTCGTTCAGAAAATTGAATCCTACCCCGCAACGAAGGTTCTAACTCCATTAATAAATCACCGAGAAAGGGCATCAAATCAGCATCTTCAGAAGAAGGTTTCCCAATAAATTCATGCCCAGCTATCAACACACAAATCATATCATGCCATCCCACAAAAGGAATATTGCCAGCCAGGATGACACCAATTTTCTTTGAGTTGATTGGTTCCTCGTAAGCATATTTACTTAACCACTGGTCAATATCCTTTTCGTTTAAGGCATTAGCAATACCTCGCAGTGCTCTGGTTACTTCATGGATGGTAAAAAACGAATTTTTAGAAGGGGCATTTTCTATTAATTCAAGGAGTTTGGTTCTATGTGCATCCCCATATAATCTGCCATTAAGGAACTCAGTAATGAAATCACTCGCCTTGAGCAATAGGTTTTTATTTTGTTGAAGAATCATAGAAATATTAAGGTGTAGATAAATTGTTAAAAAAATTTGTAGTTTTGCCGACGTTGTAAAACTAATAAACTTTAAGAACATGGCTATTAAAATAACTGAAGAGTGCATCAATTGTGGTGCTTGCGAACCTGAATGTCCTAACAATGCAATCTATGAAGGTGGTGCAGAATGGAGATTTTCTGACGGAACAACCGTTCGCGGTCCGGTATCAATGCTGGATGGATCGGTGATAGATGCAGGAGCAGCACAAACTCCCGTTTCATTGGATTTGTATTACATCGTTCATGACAAATGCACCGAATGTGTAGGGTTTCATGATGAGCCACAATGTGCCGCCGTTTGTCCGGTAGATTGTTGCGTGGACGATGAAAACTACAGAGAATCGGAAGAAGTTCTCTTAGGCAAAAAAGCTAAGATGCACGTCTAAGAAATCTTTTAAAGACTTGAATCCGCATTTGATCTTCACGATTTGATGCGGATTTTGTTTTTATAAACTATTGCGAAAGTTATTGCGTTTGGAATAAGATGAAGAAGAATAGTTGCTTGGCGATTGTGTTTGCGATGATGAATCTGCTTGGTTATTCCCAGGAAAGCAAGCCGAAGTATGTCTTTATCGAACTCAATCATTATTCTGATACCCTCAAAAAATTGGGGCATGATATTCTTTATGGAGAGACGGATTCTATCCGTATTTCATGCAAGGAAAAGTTCAATGAAGCTATGGAGAAGGCATTGAATTATGAAGCTTCGTTCCTCTATCCTTTTGATTCTGTAAAAAACGTTTCTATCCTCACTGCGCCTGATAATTCCTTCCGTATCTTGACGTGGTATCTACCCACCGTTAGTGGTTCCTCGAATAGTTTCTATGGATATATCCAGACTTATAATAAAAGAAAAAACACTTCGAAATTATTCCCATTGATTGATAAAAGCGATACCATTACTAATCCTCAAATCAGGAAATTAAACACTGATTGCTGGTATGGGCAGGTGTATTATAAAATGATTCCTTGCAAGAAGGGCGGCAGGAAGTTTTATACCATGCTTGGATGCCGATGGATGGATAAAACGAAGACTCAAAAGATCATTGATGTCGTCTCGGTTTCCGGTGATAAAATTACATTTGGACTGCCGATTTTTAAACAAAAGAAACCCTTGTCTCGGATGCTGTTTACCTATTCGGCGCAGGTGGTGATGTCATTAAAATACAATGAATCCAATAAAATAATTACTTACGATCATCTTCAGCCGAGCGACCCGAACATGGTGGGTCAATACGAATTTTATGGTCCTGATGGCAGCTACGATGAATTGATTTTTAAGAAAGGAAATTGGATTTTGAAGGCAGATGTGGATGTTCGCAATCCGAAGGATAAAACTTCGACCAAGCCGAGGACGCCGACCGAGGGGAATAATGGGAGGTAGATATTGATTTAGCTTATAAAGAAAAAATTAGTCCCTATATCCCAAAAATATAGCTTTATATCCCTAAAATTTTGACTTATATTCCCAAAATATAAGCCAATATTCTGAAAGAATAAAGCTATATTCCCAAAGTTTAAACCTATATTCCCAAAGTTTAAACCTATATTCTCAAAGTTTAAATCTATATTCTCAAAGTTTAAACCTATATCCCCAAAGTTTAAACCTATATTCCCAAAATATAACCTTATTTTTTGAAAATATAAGCTAAAAAAACCGGAGTATAAGGAGCTGAAGTTGCGAAATATGATGTGTATCTACCATTCTATGAATAGGAATGTACTTTTCAAAAAGCAGAAGGGACATTCCGAATGTCGAAATGTCCCTTTTAAGGTTTGTATTATCCCTGAAACAGATGTTCAGGAAATGATTCTTAATAATAAGTAAAAGCCCCATTGGTATAGACGCTGGGGTTATAGGTATTTATTGAATATTGGCAGTTGCCGGTAAGATTGGTAACGGTATTTTGCGCAACCGAAGCATGGGGCGCAATCGTTGCTATGGCTGAATATCCTTGGAAGATATTGCATTGGATTTGATAATTGAAACGCATCGTATCGCTTATCAAGCTCCTGACCTGCACCGTAACATAACAATCATTGGTGCCGCATTGGCTTGAATTATGCTTCTCCGAAATCTGTGTAAACAGGAATTCAGCAACATAATCGCCATAATGTGGGCTTGGTGAATAATTATCCTGAACCAGATAAGTCTGCGAACCGATGGTATCTTTTGTGGATTTGCAATAGATGCAAGAGCCATCATCTTCATCGGCAGCGACATTGTAATTCAAGGCACTTTTGTCGGTGCATCCCTTCTGTTTGCAACTGTTGAAAGCGATGGTCAGTAGGAATAATCCCAATATCAAGAAGCTATTTTTAAGGATGGTTTTCATGGCTTAAAATTTTAGGATTAAGAAGATTGCTACCGGCAGGCTTAATGAAAATTTACTGATGTCAGTCTCGGTATTACTACCGATGATGGTGGATGAAAATGCTGGTGGATTGACGGTGTTGTCGGTGATATTATCCTTCACCGTTACATTTTGCTTTTGTTTAGAACTGATAAAATAATAGGAAGCCTCGGTGCCGAGAATAACGCGATTAGATAAATGAAAGCCAAGATAGAACTGTGGTCCTACTCCCATACTGGTAGTTTTCGTACTCGTATTCGTAAAGCTGGAATCCACAATTGTGGTGCTGAATCCGGTAATATTCACCGATTGGCTGAAGGTTTGATCATTCTGATTATCGCCAATAATATCCAATGAATACCCCATTTCAAATCGTTTACTGATCATCATCCTTCTTCCGAAACCAATCCGGTAGAATAGGTTATTAATCTTGGATTCCTTGCCGACAGGGGAGTTGACATCTTTAGAATCTTGATAATTATATCCCAACCCGATATTCACACCCCAGCCACATTTGTTTGCATTGATGTAATAAGTTAGCAGATAAGGATTCGTAATTGCCGTGTTGCTGTTATTAAGATTAATCAGTTGTTTCATCAATTCATTTGCTTGAAAACCGATGTAATGATCATACTTCTTTTCGGTGGCGGCATCGTCTGTTTGCGCAATGCAATGCACCATGCTTGCAGCTATTATAGCTACAGCAACAATTGTTTTCTTTATCATATAAAGGGATTACTTCTTAACGACAAAAGGATTGGAGAACTTGACATCAGTAATCATCGAATAGTCTGTCAAGGTGCCAAGGAACGCAATGATAGCAGCTTTTTCTTGTCCTGAAATATTCATTTGGATAGGCATTCCGTTAGCTCCTACCAAACGTGGGTCGAGGTTCGGATGATTCTTGATATTATGACTATAATGATCCAAAACTTGCTCTAGACTGGTGAATCGTCCATCGTGCATGTAAGGTGCAGTAACGGTTACATTGCGAAGGTTCGGAATCTTGAACTTACCATTATCGCCACTATTGTTGGTGATGCCGCCACGTCCGTTATCAGTGTAGTTTCCATCCAAGCCGATGTTCACAAAGCCGCCTCCTTGCTCATAACCATTGAGCGATTGTGTTTGATGGCAGCCATTACAGTTATATTTCGAGAAGAATAAGTTCCTTCCTTGTTCTTCCAAGGCAGAAAACGTGGCGGTTTGGTTGCTGACATTGTCGAACTTGGTATTGCTCGAGATGATGCTGGCAGTAAAGGAGCTTAATGCTTTGGCAAGATTGGTAATATTAATTTCTTCTGTAGGAAATGCCTTTTCAAACAGGTCCTTATAATAAGGAGTAGCTTTTACTTTGTTCACGATTTCATCCATACTGTTGATGCCCATTTCTATATGGTTCAACACTGGTTTCAAGACCATGTTTGGCAAGAATGTTTCTCTGCCATCCCAAAACAAACTGTTGGAAAGTCCGCTCGACTGCCCGTTATTCACAATAAAATTCAGACTGTTTTGCAAATTCTGAATAGGAGGCGTATTCCTCTTCGTCAATTTACTTTCAAAGCCTGTACTGAACTTGACATTATCCGAAAACGCCGTAGATTGTTTGTGGCATGAGCCGCAAGCGATCGTGTTATTCGTCGATAATTTCGTGTCATAAAACAACACTCTGCCCAGCGTAATAACATTATCATTAGAGATACAACTGTTGTAATGATAAGCGGTAGCAGGGAGGTTCAGTTCAGTAACCACGGGCGTGGAGCCTGCATTTGTTTCCTTGGTACAGGAGATAAAATTACCGGCGATAGCAGCAGTAATCAAGGCGAGGATAAAGAATTTTGATTTCATATCAGTAATGTATTTTATTTTTAAGGCTACAAAATTAGTAAATACAAATGTAACTACCAAATTTTCGGCAAACTTTTTTTTGATGGCATATTAAATAAAAGTGAAAAGCATAGAATGAATGGTGAGCAACAGGAGCATCTTTTTCATGGTCGTACTATTTAATTATTTCGCAGCAAAAGTAATTAATTTGGGATAAACAACAATTTCTTTAAGGGATGGATGATGAATGCCTCCTGACCGGTTTTTTTCCCATAGGTTTATTCAACACCTCCGACTGCCTCAATTTGTCGGGCTGCCGTTTTACTTTCTTTTACTTTACTCATGTTATTATGTATTAAAAATTCTTATAATTTCATTGTTATCAGATACCTTTTGAATTAAAAACGGAGTCTCTATTTCAAAAAAATAGGTTAGGACAACGCGGTAATAGTATAATGTAACATTGTAATACTTCCCTGTAACATTGTAGTACTTCCCTGTAACATTGTAGTACT
>CAIMUP010000111.1 GCA_903844645.1 uncultured Bacteroidota bacterium | reverse complement strand
TACTGATCCTAATAAAAACAATACTGTTCCTGTTGTGATCAGTACTGTTCCAAATAAAAACAATACTGTTCCTGTTGTGATCAGTACTGTTCCAAATAAAATCAGTACTGATTTTTCCGTGACCAGTACTGATTTTTCTGTGATCAGTACTGTTTTTTCCATGATCAGTACTGTTTTTATTGGAATAAGTATTGAATTTTTTGGGGAATAAATCTTGTTTTATGAATGTCAGAAAAGTTACCCGCAGATATGCAAAGGTACTATTGGTAATTTCCTATTTCAGTTGGAATTGAATTGGCAAATTGAATTGCACTGGCACCGCATTACCATTTTGCTTGCCGGGCTTCCAGGTAGGCATTGCCTTTACCACTCTGATGGCTTCTTCATCGCATCCCCCACCGATTCCACGGAGCAATTTTACATCGGATATTTTGCCGTTATCATTCACCACGAAGGTAACGAAGACCTTTCCTTTAATATCATTTTCCCTTGCGAAGGAAGGGTATTTCAAATTATTCCCAAGATATTCCATCAACTTATCCTCGCCCCCTGGGAAGATAGGCGGCTGCTCCACATAAGTATAAATCGTAGGCTTAGGCGGCGGTATGGGAGCCGATGGCGCAACATAAACCGTAGTATCCGGTCCTGGGGTATTATCGGGAGGGGGAGGAGGCTTCGGAGGGTCGGTATTTTTAGGCAGTTCAGGCTCATCCACAGGTTTTATAACCACTTTTGGCGGAATAAACCGGACTTGTTCTATCTGTTTTGGGATATTTACTTTTGGTGGCGGTGGAGTTTTTTCTAATGATGGCGGCGGTCCGAGTTCGGTAGCAATTACCTTAGAAGCCTTCTTTGCATTAAGATCTTCCATTCCCTCAAACAATCGCATAATATAAGGCAATGCCAATACCAAAACAGCAAAAGCTAACGCAATTCCGAATGCGGTACTTGCTCTTTTGCCATAATATCTTCTTAAAACATAAGCACCATATTCGCGATTCCTGTCTTCAAAAACTATATCGTTTCTTCCGGTAGAAACCTCGTTGCCCCAATCGTTGAATAATGAATTTGTACTTGCCATGGTCTTTTTGTTTACTGATGCGAAAGATTCATTGATTCCATAAAATTATTTTCCTCCTTTTATTAAAGCCAAATCATCGGGAGTGGGAGGAACGAGGGCATAAGTTGTCGTTGCCGTAACCTTCATCTCATCAAAAATGTCCACCAAGTTTCGATACTTGGATTTCTCCACCGGCTTAATCAAAACCACTATCGGAAACTTCACAGGGTCTTTTCCTTGACTTCTTATCAAAGCATCTACATCCTTAGTTTTTTGAAGAACAGTCTTGCGAATACCATCTTTAGAATAATTGGTTCCATGTAATTCCGGTTTGGTAATTCCCATCCACCAGTATATCGTATCTTTCTCTCCTAATATAATATTCATTACCCGTCCTTCTTGTACTTCAGGAACTTTTTCATTAATCTTTTTCTTTTCAGGAACTTTTATCTCCATTGCCTTTGGCTTCGCAAAGGTGGTGGTAAGCATAAAGAAGGTTAATAATAGAAATGCCAAATCAACCATTGGGGTCATGTCAATACGAGTAGATTGCTTTTTACTACGGATTTTACCACCCTTTTTATTCCCGCCGCCTTGCTGTTGTACTTCTGACATAATGATTTATAATTTTTCTATTTCGACTTTATTATCAGATTCTAAGTTGGTAATCAAATTGAAGATAGTACAATTCAATTGTGGGTCTTTTAAGGTTTCGATAATCTTGTTAAAGACCGGATACTCTGCTTCGCCATCACCTTTAATGGCGACTAACAGTTTCCTGTTTTCGCTTCGGGAGAAGAATACCCAATAGAAAAGTTCATTATTCAATGAGTCCACAGGGATACCCGGTTGAACGACTGTCTTTCGTTGGTCAGGATCCATATCAATATACTTTTGAAGACTTGCAACGGGCATTCCGAAACTGGGTAACACAGAGAATCGAGTGATTTGTTCTGGAGTGAATTTAACATTAAACTGTGCTCCCATATTCTTTATTACTTGTTGCTTAACATACTTTCCATCCAAGCCAAAGAACACTTTACCATCTTTGCCAACAGTAATAAGGAGTATATCCTTTTCAGGAACGATATAAGTAGAATGAGATTTCGGCATATCCACCAACACCGGTTCTTCGGGAGCGAACTTGGTGGTAAGCATGAAAAATGTTACCAACAAAAACGCGAGATCAACCATCGGAGTCATATCCAATGTCGGCGAACTTCTATGCGGTTTTACTTTAGGCATTTTCTTTCAGAATTATAAATTATGAATTATAAATTATGGATGCAGTGTGCAATTTATAATTTATAAATCTTTAGTTACTTTCTTTGTATTTAGCTGCAAACGTATTTACGATGCTGAAACCTGCTTCGTCAATACCGTAAGTTAAACCATCAATGCGGGTGGTGAAATAGTTATACAGAATAATAGCCAAAGCTGATGTACCGATACCGAACGCAGTATTAATAAGAGCTTCTGAAATACCTGTCGAAAGGGCAATAGCATCAGGTGCACCTGCCGCCGCAAGAGCTTTAAACGCACGAATCATTCCAATTACGGTTCCTAACAATCCCATCAGCGTAGCAATAGAAGCAATGGTAGAAATAATCACCAGATTCTTTTCCAACATTGGTAATTCCAACTCGGTAGCTTCTTCAATATCTTTTTGGATGGCGAGGATTTTCCTTTCTTTATCCAACCCATGTTCGTTTTCCATTTCTTTATACTTCTTTAAGCCGGAACGAACGACGTTAGCTATCGAACCTTGTTGTTTATCGCATTCTGCCATGGCGGCATTCATATCTCCTGCTGTCATTAATGAGCGAATCTTTCTTACAAATGTCTCCACGCTTCCTTTTCCTTTGGCGCGGGCAATGGTCAGCATCCTTTCGATGGAGAAAGTTACCACCAATATCAACATACCGATCAACAATGGCACGATGATACCTCCTTTGTGAATAATACCCATGGTATCGGCAGGATTTTTCTCCGGATCGTTACCCTGAAAATGCGAAGGGTCGCCTAATACATACGTGTAAATTAAGGCAGCTACCACGAAAGCTACCGGAATAACGATTGCGGCAAACATAGATTTCAGACCGCCGGATGATTCATTTGTTTTACTCATTTTATTTGAATTTGATTTAGTTTATTTATTGCTTTTTTTTATTCTGTTATTATCTTCTTGTTTTGAAGTCCTTAATAACTTCTGTTTTTATCTTTTATTGTGCGCCTTTTAAAATTCTTTTGAGGCGGCTAATTTATAAAAATTTTGATAGATGCAAGAGAAATCTAAAAAAAGTTTAAGAAAACACCATCCGCCAAAGCCCGATATTCTATACTCATGCCCCTTTGCTCCGTTCGGGAACATTCCTTAAAGGAAGATTTCATAGGAATAGGAATGATTTCCTTTTTCCTAATTTTGCCTCCATGGAAATAGCAAACGGTACCTACCTTGGTGATTTAAGAATCGAAATCACCCACCTCAAATCAGGAGTATCCATCATTACCGATGCCCCTGCTGACAATCAGGGAAAAGGCGAAGCATTCTCGCCGACTGACCTTATGGCGACCGCCCTCGGAACCTGTATGCTGACCATCATGGGCATCGTCGCGAGGCGGAATAATATCCCTATCGAGGGAACAAAAATCGCCATCTCGAAAGTGATGGGAACCGACCCGAGAAGGGTAACAGAAGTGAATATCGCCTTCGATATGCCCCCAGGCAATTTCAGCGAAAAGGAACAAGATTTATTGAGAAATGCCGCCGTAACCTGCCCGGTAGCAAAAAGTTTACACCCCGACATTCATCAGGGCGTAACCTTTAAGTATCAATAAGAATTAAAGAAAAGGACACTGCTGTTTTTTTCGGGGATAATGAGGGATTGTTTAATATGAAATCGTGCTTGGGAGATAGGATGAAATTTTTTCGTCATATCTCCAGAAAATTCCACGATATGTCGGGAGCGGCTGGTAATATGACGTAGCTCCGGCAACTTATGACGTAGCGGTGGGGCGATATTACGTGGCGACGACGTAATATGATTTGGCATTGCGGCAATATGATGCGGCGGCGGCGCGATATGATATGGGTTGCGGCGATATGATGGAATTTTTTCGTCATATCGCCCTGAGCCGAAATCTTATCGCCAAATTGGGGGACGATATGACGCGGCAACGGAATAATATTGCTTTTTGGCAGATGCAAAATAAATCTTGTAAAAGGAGGAATAAACTTGCTTATCTCAAACTTATGTTAGATTTGCCCCCGATAATAAAATTTTGAACCAAATAAAAATAAATAAATATGACTCCAAAGTACATCATTCGCAGAAGTTGTCTGAAGTATAACAGACCAAGATTAATTGATTTTTTAACCAACACAGTCTTCGTGGACTTGGCTAAAACCGAGGTGGCGGCTGCCTTTCCGGGTGCGGCTGCAAAAATTCTCCTTGTTCAAGGCAAGATGACCCTTTATGGTACCGACCATGGCTTGCACCATACCATTGCTGCCAATATTGATTGGACGGCTGTTAAACAAAAAACTTCTGATTTGTTCGATTACATTGATTTGACGGCGGCTAATGACCCTGCGAAAATTGAATTGACAGGGCTGCCCGTGGCTGTTCCGGCAGGTCATGGAGCGCCAGAGCCAAGGACAGGTCGGGTAACCAATGTGGTGGTCGTTGCCGAAGGTGGTCAATTATACAGAGCTGAATATGAAGCTGATGAATATGCGCATCATTTCACAGGACGCACGAAGTTGCATTCTGCACCTGAAACAGCATGGGTTGAAGAAGGGGAGAGCCAGAACCACACCATGTATTTTACCAGCAAAAGGTATCCACATGGTTCGGATGTTGATGTAGAAATTCTTGCAAGCGGCACCCAAGGTCCTGCCACCGAATACAGCATCGCAGGGACTGAATTGATAAAATAAAAAACGGTTTTTGATAAAAGAGAAAGCCTCCCGATGATGAATCGGGAGGCTTTCTTTTTGGGATGAATCTTATTTCAATTTATCCTTGAATGCCTTCTTGAATTTCTCCACCTTCGGAGCAATCACATGGGTGCAATACGGCTCTTCGCCATGCAGCTTGAAGTAATCGTCGTGGTAGTTTTCGGCTCTGTAGAAATTGGTGAACGGCGTAATCTCGGTAACGATCTTAGCATCGAATTTTTTCTCCATTTCTAATTTCTTTTTGAATGCTTCCGCCAATTCTTTCTGCTGTTCGGAATGAACAAAAACACCCGACCGGTACTGCGTTCCTTCATCCGCTCCCTGCCGATTCAAGGTCGTCGGATCATGCGATGCCCAGAAGATTTCCAGCAGTTCGGTGAAGGTGATTTTCGTGGTATCATACACCACCTGGATCGCTTCGGCATGACCCGTAGAACCCGTGCATACCTCGCGGTATGAAGGATTCTTGACCGAGCCACCGGCATAGCCAGATTGAACAGATTGCACACCCTTCAAATCTTGAAAGATGGCTTCAGAACACCAAAAACACCCCATCGCGAAGGTGGCGGTGTCAGGATTAGAAATTAATTTTGTAATCATTATTGTTTTATTATTTAATTGCTTGGAAGTAGATTGCCCGCAGGAGAGTAGCGTGGCGGCAATGCAGAATATGATAAGGAGCTTCGTCATAATTGCTTTTTATTTCTGATGATTCAAGATGAATTTAGTCGTCTGTACGGGCTTTCCTTTGATTTCATAAGATACAAAATAGCTGCCCGCAGGTTCTTTGGAGGCATCATAAATTAAGGAATCATTACCCGATTTAACGGTCGTGGAATAGATCGTTTTCCCTTTGATATCGGTAATCTTCAACACGGCTTGTTCGGTATTATCCAGATGAAAAGAGATATTCACAATGCCTGAATTAGGATTCGGAAATACAAGTAGCGAAGAAGATTTCTTTTGAATATCCAGCATACCGGAACGCACCACATCGCGATACCCGAAAGCATATTCACCACGAAGCAATGTATCTACCGTCATGCTCCCGACTTTATCAATATGGTTCAAGTTGATGTTGAGAGTATAATCCGAAACGATGTGCCAATCATCAGCCGTATTGCTACGGTATAACAAGACCAAACTATCCTCCACACCGGTGATTAAAGTATTATCCAAGTACCCGATAATGGTGCTTCCACTGCCATTGTATGAGAAGGTGCAAGAGGCAAGGAAGTTTGGAGAAAAAATACCATCCACTGTGTAATAATGATAATCGGAAAGCACGATGCCAAGATTGTTTCCCTTGAAGCCATCAGGATGAACGAAGTTGTGTTCTATCCTCACCATATTCGTTCCTGTGCCGAGGTTTTGCGGGATGACAGCGGCATTGGTTTCGAGGAATTGGAAGTTGCCGTTGGTAGTGATTGGTCGTTCATAACAGCTTACGGCATGGGCAATTTTTTCATCGCGATCCAAGGCAGTCCAAGTGGGATTAAAGGGCAAAGTAAACTGGAAGGAATCAAGTAAATTATTAATAACAATGGAGGCAGTAATCGAGTCGGTAGAATCCGCAAAAGTAATATCCACCGGCATCTGATAGATATGATTCGAATCGCCCTTATTGCGCTGCCGAGTATAAACGGTAAGGTTGTAATTCCCGCCATTCTGAACAGCCCTCACCGAGTCAATGGAGAAGTGCGGGAAGCCCGGATGAAACACCCAATCATCGAAGAAACGAGCCATATTAATGGAAGAATGTTGAGAGAGTTTATCCCTGAAATCATAGTTGTCGGCATTACCAAAAGCAAGGTCATTCAAATAGCCTTTTACCGCAGGAAAGAAATCCGCATCGCCCATGTAATTCCGCATGGTACGAGCTATGTCTGCTCCCTTTTGATAAACGGTATTGCCGTAGGTATAGGCATTCGGAACATGGTCCAATGACAAATAACTGCCATCAATAATATGAGCAAACTGAAGCACCTTCCGATGGTTGCTTCGATGCCAGTTGCGGTAAGATGTTTCGCCATACACGGCTTGATCGAACAAGGATTCATTATACACCGCCCAGCCTTCATTAAGCCACATATCACCGGCATTTTTACAAGTAACCAAATCGCCAAACCAATGATGCGAAAGTTCATGCACCCAAAGCGACTCATAAGTCAACGTACCATTCACATACCCGATACCAAGATTTATTGCCGTTGCATGTTCCATTCCGCCACCGTTGAAGGGCGTAAGTTCATACCCGATTTTCTCCCAGCGATATGGTCCCCAGGCGGTGGTATCGGTAATAATTGCATTGCTGATGTGTTGAAAAGTACCTATTACATGGTTGGTATCGGTAGTCATACAATCCCACTGAACGGGGTATCCGGCAACGGTAGTGTGCATGGTATAAAACGGAGCATCGGTAACACAGGCAAGATACGAAGGTATCGGTTCTGCCAAATGCCAATGCCATGTCTTCGTCGAATCAGGATTGGTTACTACGCTTTGCAAAGTGCCATTGCAGGCAGCTTTATTGGTAGCGGAGGTGGTGATATAAAAATCATACAACGACTTATCCCCAAATTCATCAACACAGGGATACCATGCCTTGCCATCGTTATGCGGATTGCTATAAAAGTTTGCCCCGATATTAAACGCCCATACGCCGCTAAAGATAAATCCACCCCAACCATTCATCGCCTCTTGCGGATGCCCGTGGTAATAAATCTTGATAGCGATCGAATCACCAAGGTTCATCGTGCCGGGTGTGGGGATGGCGATAACGGTATCGTTATAACTATACACCAGCATCAAATTATTTGAGGTAATAGAATCAACAGTCAGCCGAAGAAGGGTCAGAGAAATAGTGGTTACTCCATTCATTTTGGCGACGACTTGCATGTCGGTATGCCCCCAAATCGTGGAATCGGAGTAGCGAATCGTATCCAGATAAATGGAATAATTTTTTACATGAATCGTATCGCTGGTTTGCGGTTGGGCATGAGCGATACCGACAACTAATGCGAAAAGGAATAAAAGGGAACTACTTTTTGAGATTTTCATGTCGCAAAATTAGGAAAAAGAAACTAATTCCGGCAACTATCATTCCTCGGGAAACTGGTTTTTACGTCTGAAAACCTCCTTTTTACAGCTAAAAATCTTCACCGGAGCAACTCGTGGTATCCCCGTTGCTCCGGTCGGTATCCCCGTTGCTCCGGTCGGTATCCCCGTTGCAAAGGTTGGTATCCCAGTTGCAAAGGTCGTTTCAAATTGGTTTTTTATCTGATTTTATGAAAGAGGTCTATTAAAAATAAACAGCCCTCTACGCCGATAGTCATCAAATGCAACGGATGATTTTTCTTAAAGAAAAACGGAAGGAAAGGGGAGGGAAATTCCTAATTATTCTTTACAAATAACCAAGCATTCGGGGCTTGTTTACGGATGTCGTTCAATGCCATCGCAGCTTCCTCTTTCGAGGGATAAGAATTATAAATAACTCTGTTTAAGCCGCCATCGGTTTGCCCATTAACAGAGGCATTGAAGCCCTTTGCTTTTAATTCCTCCACAAACCGATTCGCATTCTCCATACTCCTGAAACAACCCGCCACGATGTAATAATTACTCATAACAACAGGAATAATTTCAAGTGTTGGAACCGATGTAACAGACTCCATCGTTTTCGGTTCCGGCATTATTTCTTTAGCCTTCGGCTCGATGATAGTACCTGCCTTCGGAACAAAAATATCTACCTTATTAGTAGTTAATGGGTTAAGGGAATCTTGGCTGATATTCTTCTTATCGAATACATGCACGCTCACCGAAAACCAAATTCCCAAGCCTACCAAAGGCACTAATACCGCGGCTTTCCAAAGATGTCGGCTATAATTATTTTTATGAAACAAGACTTGTTCCATCGCGTGGTCGGTCTTTAATTCTCGACCTGCATAAATCGTATCTCGCTTGATGGGGAATGATTGCACGGAGGTCAATCCGTATGAATCCATCAAATAATTAATGGAAGTATCGGCTTCAAATTGCAAGTTCCGTTCGATGTCATAAAACAAATTCCCAACCTTGTCGAGCGTCAGTTTCTTGCCTTCATTCAACGTCTTTTCGGAGGATTCAACGTAGGTATCAATCATCTTCAAAGCTTCATTATAATTCAATCCCTCGGCAGCCACCAATTCATTTGCCAGCAAGCCGTCATTCGATTTCAGGTTGCGATTAAACACAATACGTTTGGAAGGGGGCATAAAAAGGTGCATCGTAGGATGTATGGATGCCGATTGGTAATTGCCTACAAAGCCGCCAAAGCCCGGTACGATTACGCAATCGTAATTCAATAATAATTTACTGATATGTCTTTCTAAATTCATTGCGGCAAAAGTAGGAAAATAGTATTAAACCAAATGCTTTACTTTTTCCAAATCTTCAGGGGCATCTATCGAAACCGATTCTTTATCCGTGATAGCGACTCTTATTCGGCTTCCATTTTCAATCCATCGCAACTGTTCTAATGATTCGGCTTTCTCGAGCATAGAAGGCTCTGCTCGGGTTACTTCATTGAGGGCATATTTCGTGAAACCATAGATACCGATATGCTTGTAGTAATTCGTATTATTCAGCCAATCTTTCTCCTCAAAATTCCTGGTGAAGGGAATAGGAGAGCGGCTGAAATAAAGGGCATCAGAACTTTTATTAAACACTACCTTGACAATATTTTTATTAAAAACATCATCAAGATTGGTAATCTTTTTCGCGAGGGTAGCGATGGAAACTCCTTTGGAATAAAAGCAGGATGCGACCCTATCAATTTGTTCGGGGTCTATGAACGGTTCATCGCCCTGGATGTTGATGAGCATGTCGCAGGTTTCCTTTGAAAGTTTCAGGACTTCCTTACAGCGGTCGGTGCCGGTGAGGTGGGTTGGCGAAGTCATGATGACCTGCCCGCCGAATGCTTTAACATGGTCATAAATCCTTCTATCATCGGTAGCGACGATGACTTTATACAACGATTTCGATTTCGATGCCTGGGTATATACACGTTGAATCATGGACATGCCGTTGATGATTATGAGAGGCTTGCCGGGGAATCGGGTGGAGGCGAAACGGGCGGGGATAATTCCTAATATTTCCATTCTTTTTGATTAATGGCGCAAAGATAGCTTTTTGTGGGGAAAGGGGACTTACTCCTCCAGCGGCTTCCCGATGTATCGGGGTCTTAATTTCCTTTTGTGGGATGTACTGGACTCGAACCAGTGACCCCTGCCTTGTCGAGGCAGTGCTCTAAACCAACTGAGCTAACATCCCTTTTTGTTGGGGCTGCAAATTAAAGAAAAAAGTTATGATATTTACGAAAGGGGGTATGGGAAGATGATTTGAGGGTATGGGAACACGATTCGGCGGTTAGAGAATGCGATTTGGCGGTTAGAATATTGGATTCGGCGGTTAGAGAATGCGATTCGGGGGTTAGAATATTGGATTCGGGGGTTAGAAAATGCGATTCGGCGGGATTTTAGGTGTAGAATTCTTGGGGAAGGGGGATTTTATTAGGGGCTGAAAGTGAAAAATTAACCTCAGATGGAGGGTTTTTGGGTCAAAACTCTGGGGACGCGATTGCAAATCGCGACCAGCCCGTTACTGAATATCCAGACCATCGGGACATTAATGAAAAACCATTTCACCTTGTAAAACCGCTTTTCTCTTTATAGGTTCGTTAATATATTCCAAAATACAATCAGCTACAAACTTAGCAAGATTAACTGGCACTGCATTACCAATTATCTGTTCTAAATCCGTCTTACTACCACGCAATTTAAAACCAAAAGGAAATGTCTGAATATAGCTTCGTTCAAGAGTTGTTAAAGGTCTTATATTTTCATTAACTTCTGAAGTATCTCCTTCATGCTTTTTGTAATTTTTTGGAATCGGTCTGTTAACTCCTCTAATTGTTGCACTTGGTTCATGAATACTGAAAATAGCTCTGCGTTCATAACTTCTTGGGTGTCTGTAATAATGTTCTATTCCCAATGAATTACCTAAGTAATCAAAAACAGTCATTGGCTTTTTATTTTGATTTTTTATAAGATAATGATCCAAAAAATTATCTTGGGAATTAAGATGTCCAATAAGAAAAAACCGTTTTCTTGACTGTGGTACATTACAAAGACTGGCATCTAAAACAATATGGCTTAAGCCATAACCAGATTGTTTAAATATCTCTTTTGCTACAATGAGTTTTTTAGTCTTTAGAATTCGTTCAACATTTTCCATGACAAACCATTCAGGTTTAACATTGGCAATTATTTCAGCAAAGTTAATTGTCAAATCACCTTTGCCATTATCTTCGTCCCTTTTACCTGCACTTGAAAAGTCTTGACAAGGCGGTCCTCCAATAATCATTTCGGGATTAAATTTTGAAAATAGAGAATAGTCTTTAATTTCAGAAAGATCTTTCAAAAAAAATGGATGATCAAAATTTATCTTGTAAATATCTGCTGCTTGCTTCCAATTGTCAAATGCTGCAACTACATCAAAACCTGCATTCTGAAACCCTAATGACATTCCACCACATCCAGAAAACAAATCAATTACTTTCATTATTCAAATATTTCAGGTGAATTAACAATAATTGCATCAAATCTTCTTTCGGGGCTTAAAAGATGTTGCCCGCCACCAAGAATTATTTCCCTTATTTGTTCTTTTGTAATTCTTGGCTTTGTTAGCTCTTGGCACTTCATATAAGGGTATGAAACCATACCGCTTACTGCAAAAGCTTTGTCGTTTAAAAGATTGTATGAAAGTTCATCTTTAATCTGATTAAAGTTAAAATGATTGTCTCTGCTAAAATCATAGATGATCTTGAAAAGCCAAACAAAAGTTCTTATCTGTCTTGTCATTTTTCTATCTTGCATTTCTTTTCTTGCAACATCAATAAACAGTTGTGCAAAAGCAAGATTACTCCATATAAAAACATCCAAACAATTATCAGCAAGCTTTGGTGATTTCCCTACTGTCTTCCATATCGGTTGCATTACAAGAGGGTCTTGGCAAGCAAGATTTTTAAGTGCAATTTTATCTATAACTTCAAGCATTTTTGGAATGAAGGGGATAACATTTATAGGCTCTTTCCAGTCTGTTATTTTATCAAATTCGTTGCCTATAATACTTTTTAATTCTTGTTGTTTGTCTTTGTAATAAATTGCAATACTACAACCCAAATAAAGAATTGTAGGTGGGCGAACAACAATTTCACAACCATATCTATCTTCGGTTAAATTACAAGTTGAATTGTCGGGCAATGCTGTTAATTTTATTTCAATTCCCTTTAAGCATTTATAATCGTCTCTTGTTTGAGTCACTAAATCAACGCCTTCAATATTTCCAACTACAAGTTGCTGATAAGGGGCATAAGAACTTTCAAATGAATAATAAAGATTATCAGAAGATGGGTCTATTCCAAAAAGTTTCGCTGTGCTTATTTTATTGTGTACTACTTTACATTTTTCGTCAAGGGTTAAATAAATATTTTCAAGTCCCTGCTTACTAATAAAAGCTGCTAAGGAAGCTGGAAAGGAAGAATTAAACTGGTTCTTTCCCCAAGTGTTTTTGAGCGAAAAGTCCCTGCTGGAATGTGTTATACCGAATAGCCCTGGCTTTACTTTTTCTATCATTGCTTATTTATTTTCGCGCCGCAAATTTAGGATAAAAATTTATCATCATTCACCAAGGTTTTTCATTTATCCTTTTATGATACCGACCTTTTGGGCGGTGCAATAAAACGATGAAGATGATTAAAGTTAATCTAATGCGCCTCCAGCCAATTATTCCCTGCTCCCATCTCAACTTCGATAGGGACGGTCATGGGGATGGCTGATGTCATGCGGTGGGCAATGATCGGTTTCACGGCTTCTAATTCATCTTTCGGAACATCGAATACCAATTCATCATGGACCTGGAGGGTCATCTTTGTTTTGAAGCCGCCTTCTCGCAAATCTTTGTGGATATTGATCATCGCTATCTTAATCATATCCGCCGCAGTGCCTTGAATCGGAGCATTGATGGCATTCCTTTCTGCAAAGCCGCGAACGTTGGCATTGGCAGAATTGATGTCGCGAAGGTAGCGACGGCGACCCATTAATGTCTCCACATAACCGTTCTCTCTGGCGAAGTTGATGCTGCCATCCATGTATTGTTTGATGGTCGGATATTGGGCAAAATAATTATCAATAATCGTCGCCGCTTCTTTGCGTGGAATGTTCAATCGCTGCGATAAACCGAAGGCAGAAATTCCATAGATAATCCCGAAGTTGACCATCTTGGCATTGCGCCGCATCTCGCTCGTGACGGCTGTTACATCAACATTATAAACCTTGGAAGCGGTGGCAGTATGGATGTCAATTTTATTCTGAAAAGCTTCCAGCATACTCTGGTCTTTACTGAATTCGGCAACGATTCTCAACTCGATTTGGGAGTAATCGGATGACAGCAAAATCCAACGATCATTCCTCGCTACAAAAGCCTTGCGAACCTCACGACCACGCTCCGTACGGATAGGGATATTTTGCAAGTTGGGATTGTTAGAACTCAACCTTCCGGTAGCCGCCACAGCCTGCGCAAATGAGGTATGAACGCGACCGGTTCGGGGATTAATCATCGTGGGCAAGGTATCTACATAAGTGTTTTTGAGCTTCACCAATTCACGATAATTCAAGACCATATCCACCACCGGATGCTTGTGTGCCAGCTTCGATAAAACCTCCTCGCCAGTGGCGTATTGTTTCGTCTTGGTCATCTTCGCATTCGGATCAATCTTCAATACATCAAACAAGACATCGCCCAATTGTTTTGGAGATGCGATATTGAATTTCACACCTGATGCAGTATAGATTTCCTGCTCCACATCTGCAATATCTTTTTCTAATTCAAGAGCGATTTCCTTGAGCACACTTTTATCAATCGCCACACCTTCGGTCTCCATGCTCGCAAGCACGGGAATGAGCGGTATCTCTATCTCTTCAAACAATTTCGTGACCTTGCTATCATTCATCATCGGCTTCAAGGCATCACGCAATTGCCAGGTAATATCGGCATCTTCGGCAGCATATTCCGAGATGATTTCGATAGGCACGGTGCGCATACTTACCTGCGTTGATTTCTTCGTCCCAATCAAATCCCCGATAGGTACGGGCGAGTAATTCAAGTAGGTTTCAGACAATATATTCATGTTGTGACGCATGTCGGGTTCAATCAGATAATGCGCCAACATGGTATCAAACAATTTGCCCTTTACATTGATGTCATACCACTTCAAAATAGTCATATCATACTTGATATTCTGCCCCACCTTTTCAATGTTTTCATCCTCAAAAATGTCTTTGAATTCATGAAGAATAGCCAATGCAGATGCATATACTTCAGGCATTGGAATGTAGTAAGCCTCATGTGCCTTAAATGAAAAAGAAAGCCCCACAATCTCTGCATCATTAGCATCCACATTGGTGGTTTCAGTATCGAATGATATACTCTTTTGCTGCTTTAATTGAGCAATCAAATCCGCTCTCTTTTCCTCGGTATCAATGATATGGTATTTATGTTCAGTGGTAGTAATCGTTTGATGTGCGCCTTTGGGTTTAATATCAGCCGTTTCCTTGTCCAATTCAATATCCTCCTTCTTGAAATAATTTGTTTCGGGAGTATCAAACAAGGAGCCAGTTATCAAGCCTTTGCCGGCGGGTTTGGTTTCTTTTGGAGTAGCAACTTCACCTTCATCCCCAAACAATCTCTTGCCCAAAGTCCTGAATTCCATCTCTGCAAAGATGCCTCTTAGCAAGTCTTTATCCGGCTCTTCCATGATTAATTTCTCCTCATCGAATTCGATAGGAACATGGGTAATAATCGTAGCCAACTTCTTTGAAAGCATTGCTTGGTCAGCGAAAGTAACGACCTTGTCACGTTGCTTATCTTTTAATTCATGAGCATTCGCAATCATGTTTTCGATGCTACCAAATTGAGCAATCATAAGTTTGGCAGTCTTCTCTCCAAAGCCCGGAATACCAGGAATATTATCCGCAGCATCTCCCCAAATTCCGAGCAAATCCCGCACCTGATCCACATTCGCAATCTCGTATTTCTTCAACACTTCAGGTATGCCGAGAATCTCCAGATCATTAAACTTTCCTGCCGGTTTATAGATGAAAATATGTTCTGAAACCAACTGCGCAAAGTCCTTGTCGGGAGTCATCATATACACCACAAAACCCTTCTGTTCCGCCTCCTTGGCAAGCGTCCCGATGATGTCATCGGCTTCATAACCATCCTTCACAACAACCGGTATTTTAAACCCCCGAATGATGTCCTTAATAATCGGAATTGACAAAGCCAAATCCTCCGGCATAGCCTCCCGATGCCCTTTATAATCTTCAAAATCAGTATGCCGTTCGGTGGGAGCGGCAGTATCAAAAGCAACGGCGATATGCGTCGGCTTTTCCTTCTTTAATAAATCAACAAGTGTGTTCGTAAAGCCAAACACAGCCGAGGTATTGAAGCCCTTGGAATTAACGCGAGGGTTCTTACTAAAAGCAAAATAGGCACGATAAATCAATGCCATTGCGTCAAGCAAAAATAGCTTTTTATTATGTTCAGGAGTCATAACCTCCCTAGTTTTTCGTTTCCATATTCTGGAAAGTAATCTTGTGCTTCCCCTCGTCCTTAATCACAACAAAAGAATACACCAAAGTCATGGTCGCAAATTTCACATTATAAGTCAAGTTCAAAGCCGGCAAATCCTCAACCTTGTTACTCTCTTTGGAATCCACAAATCCATAAGACTCGATTGCACCGAGCTTGTCTTTCATTTTCTTGTATTTCTCGGTCTTTTTATCCAATGGCTCACTGTCGTTGAAAGTATCGGTATAATACTGATTCAGGTTCTGATAATTCTCGGCTTTCAGATCCACGAGCAGCTTTTCCACCAATTCTTTTGCCTTGGCAGGTTCAGGTTTGTTCCATCCACAGCCGATGCAGAGGCTAATAAATAGCAGGGCGATTACAGTTATTTTTTTCATTATAATATATTTATTCGGGGGCGAATATCGAAAAATTTTGGAAGAATGCCAGCCACCGATTCCGGAATTCCAAGAAAAAGGAAGCCATTCACCATGCCGAATAACAAAATCCGAGAAAGCCAAATCGCATTCCCCGAAAGCTCCTCCAAAACTGAAATTACTAATAGAAACCCATGCAGCCGTTGGGATTGACCCCTGTTTTAGCTTATAAAAGTGCCAAAACAGACCCTAAATACCTTGAAAAGGACATCCCGTTTTCTGAAAAGGACATCCCGTTTTCCGAAAAGGACATCCCGTTTTCTGAAAAGGACATCCCGTTTTCTGAAAACGACATCCCGTTTCTTGAAAAGGACATCCCGTTTTCTGGGAATTAAAAAACTTTATTTTGGAATTATTCTTGGTTTCCTAAAAGTTGATTCGGATTACCTTATTCCATTAAACCCCCATTGAAGTCTCCTTTCATTCCTTGGGAATAGGTTTTGGAGGGATAAAATTTGTAAACTTTTCTTTAACGATTTCGGGGAATCTGCTTTTTTTATCAAAATTTTCTTTTCTTTGCCCCCACAAAAAAAACTAATGAACGCAAAGAAAACCGGTAAAAGAGGAATTAGGTCTTTCAATATCAACACATTTCAGAGTTGTAATAATCCGCATTTTTTGGTTTGGAGAATGATAAAAACAGCCGTAATTTTGCCCTGTCAAAAAGATAAAGAAATGAACACAGAACAGAAAACAGCAGGAAACAGGGGCGGAAGAATTAAGTTTTTATTAAGAATATTTTGTGGTTACATTAATAACACCTACTTTTGCTGCCCCAAATTAAACGGGCTTTCCTTAATAACTATACAAACAAAAAATTAAATTTATGAACGATATGAAACGAAATCTCTACGTTGTTGTTACGGTCTTCATCCTCTCCCTTACCTACGCAGCCGCCCAAACCGGCTCTATCCAAGGAAGGATTCTCGATTCCGCAAAAAATGAAGGAATCCCATTTGCTAATGTCATTGCCGAACAAAACGGCAATCAGGTAGGCGGTGCAGCAACCGACTTCGACGGGAACTATGTTATCAAACCCCTCGAACCCGGCAGGTATGATATTAAGGTAAGCTACACAGGCTTCGGAATGCGCCAAATAGCGGGAGTGCCCGTATCGCCTGATAAGATTACCTTCCAGGATATTATCATGAGTTCGACCATTCGTACCCTTGGAGAATTTACCGTTACGGATTATGCCCGTCCTATTATTGATAAAGGAGGAGGTCCGTCAGGCGATACTCGCGATGCTGGCGATATTAAAGACGCAGGATTGAGAAGCATTCCCGGTATCGTAGGAACCGTTGCCGGGGCACATGTTGCCGATAATGGCGAAATAGAAATCCGTGGACAACGCCCCGAAGGCACAAAATATATGGTGGATGGTATTCCCGTAATCGGATCGCCAAATATCTCTCGCGATGGTATCGAACAAATCGAAGTAATGGTAGGCGGTATTCCTGCTAAGATTGGGGATGTATCAGGCGGTGTGGTAAGTTTAACTACCAAAGGTCCTTCCAAAGAATATTCTGGCGGAATCTCTGCCGAGAGTTCTTATTTCTTAGACAAGTTTAATTCTCGGTTAATATCATTTAATCTCTCCGGTCCTTTGTTTACCCGCATGGATGCCAAGGCAAAGAAGAAAGTGCCATTGGCAGGGTTCTTCTTAGTAGGAGAATATTCAGGAGCATTAGATGGCAGCCCATCGTATGTAGGAACATATAAGGTCAATGATGCTACACTGCATTCCTTAGAAAATAACCCTATTCGTTTGAGAGGAATAGGACAAGGGTATAATGATAATTCGGATTATGTAACTGGAGACCAGATAGATCATTTGGCTTATAAAAACAATTCAATCTCCAACTCCTATAGTTTATCCGGCAAGTTAGATTTTAAACCTTCACAGAATACAGACTTCGTAGTTGGTGGTTCTGTCTTTTACGAAAAGCAACATGTGTGGCAGTATGTTTACTCGGTGTATAATTCTTTTAATAACCCCTTGCAGTTGGATAATACGGAACGTGTGTTTGCCCGTTTTACACAGCGTTTCAATCCTGATACTTCTGCGAAGGCAGTTATTAAGAATGCGTTTTATTCTATCCAGGTAGATTATTCTCAAACAGGACAAACGGTGAAGAACGACCAGTATGGCGACCAAATCTTCAACTATGGCTATGTCGGGAAGTTCCAAACTTATAAGGACAAGACCTATTCTTACGGACAAGATACTGCTTCACATTTGAATGGATGGTTGATGACTACCTACCAGGATACGATGGTGAAATATACGCCAGGAACGGTGAACCCGATAACTTCAAAGTACGACGAAGAATACTATCAGCTTGCGGGGGATGATAAATCGCAATACAGAAACCTTAATACCATTCAGGCGAATGGAGGTTTATTAAATGGCGACCGTCCGCACAACGTGTATGGCTTATGGTACAATACCGGTAGGGTCTATAACGGATACACCTATTATAATAACAACCAGTTCCGTGTGTCGGCGAATGGTTCTGCGGATATTGGCAAGCACGCGATTACCCTTGGTTTCGAATATGAGCAACGAAGCAATAGCAAATACAACATCGGTCCTATCGGGTTGTGGACGTTGATGCGTCAGTTGGCGAATCAACACATTACACAGTTGAACAAAGCCGATACACAATTGGTAAGAGCAAATGACGGAACGTTCCTCGATACTGTGAACTATGGCAGATTCTACGATGCCGCTCACCAAGCGAACTTCGATAAGAACTTGAGAAAGAAACTCGGCATGGCACAGAATGGCACGAACTGGATTGATATTGATTCGTACGATCCTTCCACGTTTACTTTAGATATGTTCAGTGCTGATGAATTATATAATAACAACAGCAGCTATGCTTCATGGTACGGTTATGATTATCTCGGAAACAAACTAACCAGCAACCCGAGCTTCAACGATTTCTTTACGCAGAAAGATGCCAAGACGGGCAACTACACTCGCGCCATCGGAGCATTCAAACCGATATACATGGCGGGATATATCCAAGATAAATTCGTGTTCAACGACCTGATCTTCAATATCGGGGTGCGGGTGGACAGATACGATGCCAATCAAAAAGTGATTAAAGACCCCTATTCCTTATATGCTACCCACACGGCGGGTGATACCAAGACGGCTGCGCTGCGTGGCGGAAGTGCTGCCCCGAGCAACATTGGCGGAAACTATGTAACCTACGTGAACGATATCAACAGTCCATCGGCAGTGGTGGGGTATCGCGATCCGGCTACGAACCTGTGGTATGATGCTGCCGGAAATCAAATTAATGACCCGGGCATCCTCGCAAAATCTTCGGCAACGGGGTCTATCACGCCGTATTTAATTAATTCTACCGACGACATCAAATCGCCAAACTTTGTGCCCGATAACAGCTTCGTGAATTATTCCCCAGCCTTAACGGTGATGCCTCGTATCGCGTTCTCATTCCCAATTTCTGATGAGGCGTTGTTCTTCGCGCATTACGATGTATTGACCCAAAGACCTTCGACGAACTTGAGCTACGACCCATCGCAAATGATTCAAACGGATTACTTTTTCATGGCGGAAAACAGCGGGAAGTTATTAAACAATGCGAACCTGCAACCAGAACGTACTACGGATTATGAACTCGGATTCAAACAGAAATTAAGCCGCAGTTCTTCGTTTACGCTCTCTGCTTTTTATCGGGAATTAAGGAATAATATCGAGACGGTGAACATCCTGGATGCGTACCCGGTAACGTATAAAACGTACATGAATGTGGATTTCGGGACGGTGAAAGGTTTGACTTTATCGTATGATTTGAGAAGGACTCAAAATATCAGAATGACGGCGAGCTACACCCTGCAATTCGCTAACGGAACAGGTTCTGGCGCACAATCGGGATATAATATCATTAACCTGGGCGAGCCGAACTTGGTCGTGCCGCAGCCATTAAGTTTTGATCAACGCCATTCCATCGTTACCTCCGTTGATTACCGTTTCGGTAGCGGCGTAGGCGAAGATGCGTACACCGGACCAGTGGTGGGCGGCAAGAAAATTTTGAAATCTACGGGCTTCAATTTTATCTTCCATGCCGGTAGCGGAACGCCTTATACGAAGCAGTCGAACATTAACGAAACAGGCGATTTCACGTTGAGCCAACGGACCGATTTGACGGGAACGATTAATGGGTCTCGCCTTCCATGGCAGTTCAAGGTGGATATGAAGATTGACCGCGACATTACCATCAAAACCGGTAAAAAGAATGGCGAGGATAAGAAGTTATTATTCCTCAATATCTATCTTCAGATAAATAATTTGCTGAATGCCGAGAACGTAATTTCGGTTTATGCCGCGACGGGTAATGCGGGGGATGACGGCTATTTGAGTGCTGCGCAGAACCAAGTAAGCATCCAACAACAAGTGTCGAGCCAGTCGTTCACCGATTTATATCGCATCAAAATTAACGATCCGGGACATTATTCCCAGCCTCGCCAACTCCGTTTAGGCGCAAGTTTGAACTTCTAAGGATGAAAACGAATAGAAATTATCAAAATGGATTCTAATAAAGCATTTGCAAGGGTGGAAATAGCTGCTGTTATAACTGTTATAGCAGGCATTGTTGCCGTTAATGCGGTTGTTATTTCTTTTATAGCTCCTGCTATTGGTTTAATAGTAATGAGTATTGCTCTTATAACCTTAACTCTTGTTCTTTCAGCGTTAATTATAGGAATAATAGCGTTCGCTAAAGGAACAAAAGATATCGTTAAAGGAGCAAAAGATGTTGCTAAAAGAGTTTTAACGACATCTTTTGCTCCTTTAGCGACATCTTTTTCTTCTCTTTTTTTAATGAATTAATGAAATCGAAACATACAAATTTACAAAATAAATAATATAAAATGGGATATCACAAAGTACAACACATCAAGAAATTAAAAGTGTCGGACAACGCCACTGCGAATAAAGCAAAAACGCATACCATCGGGGCAAATCTGTCTTTGAGTGCCAATACAACCGTTGCCGCCCAAGGAGCTATTGTTACTGGTGGATCCAATGCCTTGGACGTAGCAATTACCGCAGATACGGATGCAAAATTGGCATCCAAAACGGCGACAAATACGAAGAACAGTAAAAATAAACTGTCGGTTGAAAAAGCCAATGCCGCAGGAATTATTTTGGAACAACAATTCCCGAATAACCCCGATCTTTATGTTGCGACAGGCTATGATGTTACAGAAGAAATTGTTCCGGATACCGTGGTTCCAGGAATCGTGTTGCACGGTTCCGCTACCCAAGGCGATGAATTAGGCACTGCCGATGTTCACCATGATCCAGAAGCAAATGCCGATGATTACCGGATTTATGTAACGAAAGGACCGGTGGGCGACAGAGCGCAATATATTGATGTAACGAATACCGATGAATCCACCTCGAAGAGTTCGACAACAGTTACCTTGCCTACCGATTATTTGAATGTGCCTTTGAATTTTATTATCGTAGCCCATAACACGGCTGGCGACGGACCAGATTCAACCCCCTTCGGAGGCGGAAGAAGAATACAATAACAGATTTTTAATTTTAGAATAGATAACATAAAAATAGTACTGATGAAAAAGATAATCTTTACAACAGCTTTAATCCTTCTCGGCAGCCTCACCCTGGTGAATGCCGTAGAAAATGTAGGAAGTGGACATCATCGGAATGCCGCACCGAAATCTACCGCGGCATCGGGCTGTAATCCGGCAACCGCCCAAACCGATTTGGATATCAACAATGTCAGAGCCAAGATTCTCAATGGCGGCGATATGTGGTGGGATTTAATTTCGGCACGGTATGAAGTTCCGAAAGGGAGTAGCAAATTCTCGCTCTTCGCAGGTTCCATCTGGATAGGAGGAATTGATGCAGGAGGTCAGTTGAAAGTTGCCGCCATGACCTATCGCCAAACCGGAAACGACTTCTGGCCCGGTCCCGTCAATGCCAATACCACGACTGTGGAAGCCTCTGTTTGTACGAAATACGACAAGCATTGGAAAATTACCCGTCAGCAAGTTCAGGATTTCTCGAACTGGTATTGCAACCCGAATGCGTATCCGTCTTACGGAACACCTCCATTGGCAATCACAGGCTGGCCCGGCAATTCGGAATATGGCTCAGGACAAACCCTGGCTCCTTTCTTTGATAACAATGGCGATGGTGTGTATGATTATACCACCGGCGATTATCCGAATTATAATATCACGAATTGTAATAATACTGCCTTAACAGGTTGCCCTCCGAATGCCCCGAACAGTTGCTTCCCTGCCCACGATTATCTGTATGGCGATCAAACACTGTGGTGGGTATTTAATGATGTAGGGAATATCCACTCGGAAACCGGCGGACAACCCATCGGTTTGGAAATACAAGCACAAGCCTTCGCCTTCCAAACAGGCGATGAAATTAATAACTGTACCTTTTATCAATATAAAATCATCAACCGCTCTACCTTCACCGTGAACGATACCTACATCGGGCAGTGGGTAGATGCCGATCTCGGAAACTACACCGATGATTATGTCGGCTGCGATGTCAGTCGCGGATTAGGCTTTTGCTACAATGGAAATCCTTGCGATAACGGAGCTACCGGTTATGGATGTAATCCTCCGGCAGTAGGTGTTGATTTCTTCCAAGGACCTATCGCCGATCAGCACGACGGAATAGATAATAATAAGAATGGACATATTGACGAAGCTTGCGAACAAATCATCATGTCGAAGTTTGTTTATTATAACAACGACGGGTCGCTGCAAGGAAATCCCTCAAACGGAACGCAGTATTACGGATATTTGAAAGGCTTATGGCGAGATGGCACTTCGATGACCTTCGGCGGAAACGGATATGGAGGTTCTACACCATGTAATTATATGTTCCCCGATAATTCTGATGATGCTTATGGCTGGGGATTAGGAGGTACTACCGCGAATCCTGTAGTCGTTCCGAAACATTGGACAGAATCGGAAGCCGGAGATTTACCTGGCGACAGAAGGTTCTTGCAATCCGCCGGGAAATTCAGTTTGAAACCAGGAGCCTTGAATATTGTTACCACCGGAGTTGTTTGGGCACGAGCCACACAAGGCGGACCTACCGCTTCGGTTACTCAATTGAAACTTGCCGATGATAAAGCACAATCATTGTTTGACAACTGTTTCGCAGTATTGAATGGACCCGATGCACCGGATATGGCAGTTCGTGAATTGGATAGAGAGATTATTATCTCCTTATCTAATGTTGCGAGCTCGAATAATTACAAAGAACAATACAAAGAGAAAGACCCTACCATCATCTGCGATGCCACGAATCCTAATTGCGATCAGTATTATCATTTCGAAGGGTATCAGGTATTCCAGTTACATGATGCTACGGTGACTTACTCCGATATTTTTAATCCATTGACAGGCGGATACAACACCGACAAAGGACGATTGGTAGCCCAATGCGATGTAAAGAATGGCATCAGCCAATTAATAAACTTCTACTTGGATCCAACTCTGAATGCTTTGGTCCCTGTTTCTGTTGTTGATGGAAAGGATGCAGGGATATCGCATACTTTCAAATTCACTAATGATGCCTTCACTGGAACAACATTGATTAATCATTTACCATACTATTACACAGTAGTTGCTTATGGACATAATAACTATAAAACCTTCACCCCCACCGATCCGAATGCGTTAGACGGACAAAAGAAACCTTATTTCGCCGGTCGTTTGAATGTTAAAACCTATTCAGCAATTCCTCATATTCCCTCTATAGAAAACGGAGGACAAACTTTAAACAGTGATTATGGCGATGGTCCTATGCTTACCCGTATTCAAGGACAAGGAAATGGTGGAATGATTTTAGAAATGACCGAGCAGAGCATCAATGAGATAATGAATAGTGCAAGCAATCGTTCCTTAAATCCTGTTTATAAAAATGGAGCAGGTCCTGTAAATATTAAAGTTTACGACCCTGTCGCTGTACCAAAAGGAAATTTTGAAATAACAATTGGCGATACTGCCGTTCCTCTTACTTTGTGGGGAGCAGTTTCTCTAAATGCTAATTGGAAATTGATAAACCTGGATACGAAAGAAACCGTTAATTCAGAAACTACCATTGCTATCGGTAATGAGCAAGTTGTTCCGAAGTGGGGCTTCTCCTTAAACATCGCCCAAGTTCCTACTCATACTAATGGATTAAATCAAAGTTTAAATAATGGTGGATTCCTTGAAGCGTCAATAAAATTTGATGATTCTACAAAAGCGTGGTTAACAGGAATTCAAGACCAAGATGGTATCGCGAATCCTTTCAACTGGATTCACTCCGGAATGTATGCACCTTGTAGCGGTACTCCGAATCTGCAAGATTTTGATGCACTTTATAATCCTTGTCCAAATCCAACCTTTGTAGATTCTTTTCAGAATTATGAGAAAATTATTGGAGGCACCTGGGCTCCGTATAGACTAGTTGATACAAATACTTTCTATAAAGGATACCCTGCAAGTCTTTCTTTTGGAGGACCTGGTTTAGGAAATAGTTTACCAATTGCAAGTTCAGCTCAACGATTGGCACAAATCGATAGTTTAGCAAGTGTTGATTTATTCATCACTTCAGATAAATCTAAATGGACCAGATGCCCTGTTATTGAAACATCCGATGATGTGGCTTTGGCAGAAGGGAAAGCTCCTAAATTATTAAAGCGTGCTCATGCTTCTGTTGATAAGAATGGAAACTCAAAAGCCAATGTTGATATTAACCATGCAACGAATGTGGGATCTACAATCAATGGATTAACCGACCCGAGTGATCCGAACTATATAGATTCTATAGGTATGGGTTGGTTTCCTGGGTATGCTATTAATTTGGAAACCGGTGAGAGAATGAACATTATTTTTGGAGAAGATTCCTGGTTAGCCGGTGATAACGGAAAAGATATGCTTTGGAATCCTACCTCTAATTACGCTGATAATAGTAGCTTCATTTTTGGTGGAAGACATTACATTTATTTAATGCATGGAAAATCTGGTCCTGCTGCAAATATGCCTTACACAGATGGTATTTATGATGGAGGTAGGTTTTATGATTCTTTGCTTAATTCAATTGGTAAAACTTATGGTAATACGAATTCAATATTAAGACTTTGGAGAGAAGCTATGTGGGTTAATATGCCTATGTTGATAGAAGGACAAAAATTATTATCCACTAATGTAAAAATCAGATTAAGGGTTGCGAAACCGTATAAACCTTATGATACAGCAACAGTGACTAAGGTTAACAACAATCAACCGATTTATACTTTCAACTCGGGAGATATTTATGCCGATAAAAATGAACCAAATATAGCAAAATCTGCCTGTGATTTGATGAATGTGGTTCCCAATCCTTATTATGCTTTTTCGGCTTATGAGGCGAATCAATTAGCAAACACTGTTTATATAACCAATCTACCAAGTCGCTGTACGGTTACTATTTATTCATTAAATGGAACTTTAATCAGGCAGTTTAATAGGGACGTGGCTGTAGATAATTCTGCTGGAGCTTCAACGGATGCGGCAAATCCAGAAACTTCTTTAGCTTGGGATCTTAAAAACTCAATGGGAATCCCTGTCGCGAGTGGATTGTATTTGATTCATATTAAAAGTGATCAATGCGAAAAGACTCTCAAATGGTTCGGTGTTATGCGCCCCTTGGATCTTGACACTTTCTAATCCTATAAATTATTATTAACAAACTTTCAAGTATAAACAATATGATACTAATGATAAAAAGAACTATTTTAACCCTGATGATTTTAGGGGCGGCATTATTCCTTACGAACAATTCTTTTGCGGGTAACGATGCAAGAGCAGGGCAAGCGGGTGCTACGGAATTATTAATTAACCCTTGGGCTCGTTCTTCGGGATGGGGAGGTGCCAATACTGCCTCTGTTCATGGCTTGGAAGGAATGTTTCTGAATGTTGCAGGAATTGCTTTCACCCCGAAAACGGAAGTATTATTCGCCAATACAGATTATCTGCAAGGCTCTGGAATAAGAATTAATGCCTTTGGATTTAGCCAGAAGGTAGGCGAAAGCGGAGCATTAGGATTTGGAATTATGTCCATGTCATTCGGAGATATTCCTGTTACGACGACTGCGCAACCGGAAGGCAACAACAGTACCTATTCCCCTTCATTTATGAATTTCGGAATATCTTACGCCAAATCATTTTCACACAGCATCTTCGCGGGGATTACAGCTAAGATAATCTCTGAATCCATTCCCAATGTAGGTGCCGGTGGCTTTTGTCTGGATGCAGGAATACAGTACGTTACTGGTTTAGGAAGGGATAAAAATGGTAAGAAGAAGGAGGATAATCTGAAATTCGGAATCGCCCTTAAAAACGTAGGTCCCCCGATGTCGTTTGGTGGTGATGGGTTATCCTTCAAATCTTATGGTCCTAATACTACGCCTTACACAATGACCGTCGAGCAACGTTCCGATGCCTTTGAAATGCCTTCGTTGGTGAATATCGGCATTACTTATGACATTAAAATGGGAGCAGATCACAAACTCTCTATTGCCGGTAATTTTGCTTCTAATTCTTATACGAAAGACAATTATTGTCTCGGAATGGAATATAGTTTCAAGTCCTATTTGATGCTCCGCGGCGGCTTTGTTTATGAAGACGGTATTTTCGATGATGCTAAAAGAACCACCGCATTTACCGGTGCTACCGCAGGTGTTACCTTCGAGTTGCCGCTTGGCAATGGCAGAACATTCGGTATAGATTATGCCTACCGCGCTACGAATCCTTTCTCTGGATGCCATACTTTTGGTGCTCGTGTAAACTTATAAAAGAACCTAACTTACATACATTCAGGAAGACTTCGGCAACGGAGTCTTCCTTTCGTTTTATATGACATTCCCAATACAAAGATTTTTAATGATAACAATACAAAGATTATCGGCTTTTATTATTCCCAGTAAAATGAACACAGGCATTTCGATGAATAATTTTCCGCTTTCTTGCAAGAAAAGGAGGGTTTCGCCTAAGGGATTCATATTTCGTCCGTTCGGATTCATGTTTCGTCCGTTTGGATTCATATTTCGTCCGTTTGGATTCACGTTTCGTCCGTTGGGATTCATATTTCGTCCGTTGGGATTCACGTTTCGTCCTAAGGGATTCATGTTCCGTCCGAACGGCGAAAAGTATATAAATTGCGAATTGGCACCCTTATTCCAGTTCAAACAACCCGCTACCCAATAAAAATAAATATTGTAATTTTGCATTTCTAATTTAATACCACAAAAACTTATGTCTAATATTTCTTATTACACTCCCGAGGGATTGAAAAAACTTCAAGACGAATTGAATAACTTGAAGAATGTTGAACGCCCAAGCATTTCCAAACAAATTGCCGAAGCAAGAGAAAAGGGAGACCTTTCTGAAAATGCCGAGTACGATGCTGCCAAAGAGGCACAGGGAATGCTCGAACTGAAAATTTCTAAAATGGAGGATGCCGTAAGCAATGCCCGCCTGATTGATGAATCGAAATTAGATGCATCGAAAGCGTTGATTTTATCCATCGTGAAACTGAAAAATTTGAAGACCGAAGCGATGGTAACTTATACTTTAGTTGCCGAAAGTGAAGCCGATTTGAAGGCTGGGAAAATCTCCGTCAGCTCCCCCATCGGCAAGGGATTATTAGGAAAAAAGAAAGGCGATATTGTGGATATTACCGTTCCTTCCGGCATTATCCAGTTCGAGATTTTGGAAATCAGTCGCTAAAGAAATTAGTATCCAATGACCCTCTTCACCAAGATTATCAGAGGCGAAATCCCTTGTCATAAAATCGCGGAAAACGAAACCTGCTTTGCATTTCTGGATATTAATCCGCTCACCAAGGGGCATACTTTGGTCGTTCCGAAGAAGGAGGTGGATTATCTTTTCGATGTGGAGGATACCCTCTTGCAAGATCTCACCCTCTTCTCCAAACAGGTCGCGATTGCTATTCAAAAGGCGGTGCCCTGCATCAGGATTGGCGTTGCAGTGATTGGCTTGGAGGTACCCCATGCCCACATCCATTTGATTCCGATGAATCATGTTGGCGACCTGAATTTCAGCCGCCCGAAGCTGCAATTAAGCCACGAGGAATTGGCGGAGATCGCTGCGGCTATCAAGGTTCATCTTTAAGTTTCTTCGGAATGACGTTCTATTATTTCTAGTTTCTGCCATTCCCGCAATTGTGAGTGAAATGCAAGGGTCGAAAATGACATTTTCATGGGAGTGGCTGACATTTCCATGATAGCAAATTCTTTTCCTCGATGAATGGAATCTTTCATCAAGAATTTTATCCAATAAACTTCTTTCATAATTCTGCCCCTACGAGGCTTTCATGCAACTTATAATAGGGAATTATGCATGAGGTATGATGATTAAAATGCTTGTCGTGATTATTTTTTCTTGATAAGAACTGGAATCGGGTCTTCCACCGTTTCAATGGCAGCATCGGGATGGTAATATTGCTTGTAATAATATTGCATCAAAATCAGGCTGGTAATAAAGAAGGGGATGGAAGGAATTCGGTAGCGAACGAGACTTCCAAAATTCGGCGTTGATAGTCCTACAGAGAACGCATAACAGATAGAGAACGAAAAAATGTAAATCAAAATCGGGTTTTTGCGTAATAACGAGAAGATAAATATTACGCGAAGCTTGATAAGAATAATGACGGTGAAGATAATAAGTACCGTGTTCTCGAGGGCAGATATAACCATTACAATATTCTGTGATTCCCAAAGAAAAGGACGGAATAAGCCGGAAACAATGGCTATCGGAGCTTTGGCTAACATACTCGGGATGGTGGCATCAAAGGTTCCGATGTCGAACGTATTGCCGCCGTTGTATTCTTTTATTAAATCTTGCTGGGTTATCACTGCTCGTTCGAGGATTTCATTGACATTGAATTTCCCCATTTCATTTCCAAGCTGCTGAAGTAAGAGGAAAATCGAAATAGAACCTCCCATCAGCAAAAAAGGAGCTACAATATATCGGACAATACGATTGGTAATATTCCCGAGACTGGTATAGGCTAACCAAAGAAATGCCCCGGGCAACAACGCATACAAAATGTATGCTTTGATGGATAAGATAAGCCACATGGCAAGTATCATCCACGCGAAATTCCACAACACCTTCTCTCGCCGAATAAAAGTTTTGTAAAAGCTATACGAAAACCAACAAATGGCAGATAAAGTGATGTTATCTTTCAATAAGCCGGAACCCCAAAAGGCTACCGACGGAATGTAAAACATAGCTACGGCAAATTGTTTGGTTAAGGTCGGGAATTCGATGCAGAACATTTTGAATAATCTCCATATTCCGGAGAAGGCAAACCATGTAAGGAGGAAGGTAGTGGCTAAATAACTCTTGAATGCAAGTAAACAGATAAGAACCGTAAATCGGACTACGAAAAAAGTCTTTGCATCGTAAAAATAATTCGGTAAACCAGTGTCGTGATCAAAGGCAAAATAGTTTTCCATACTAAGATTTCCGCCAAGGATAGAGATAAAGGCATTCGGCGATTTAATCATCAGGTTCAGCATACACAAATCGGTGGTATAATAATTAATAGTATCCCCACCGCCATAATAAAAACTGTAGATAACACATACCCCGAAACCACCCAAGAGTTTTATCATTAAGGCAGGGATGTAATATTTATAATAGGGCTTTGATTCGATGTTTTTCTTCACCTCGTTTCGGGCGAAAAGAAAGATCATCAGCAGGTAAAGAGGAGCAACTATTAAATCTAATACATTCATTTCTTCGGCAGCAGTTCGTGGTCAGGTTTGCGTTATTCTTTCACCCGATAATATACCGTTTCGGTGTTCGCATTCATCGGCTCGATAATCAATTCTTGTTCGGTCAGTTTTTTAATCTTATATTGATAGGTATTGGTGTCGAATTTTTCCTCCCATGTAATAAAAATAACCTGCTTGGCAGTATCCACCGACCACGTTCCGTGATACACTAATTTCGGTTCCATGATTTCTTTTTTCCATTTATAATCGGCACTGAAGGCGAAGATAGGAGCTGTTTCGGGCGGGATATTCACTAATTCCATTTCATAAACAGTGCGTGTTACTTGCCACTTTTTCACGAGCATTTTCTCCATCGGATTCAGGTTTTCTAATTGAGCATTCGCCTCCATCAAATTCATCGAAAGAAGCAGCAGCACGAAGCAGGATTTTATTAAATAGTTATTCATCATTACATAATTTTTGAAGCCGCCAAATTAGCGAATCTTCCCAATATCATTCCGTGATATTAAGAATAAAAGAAATTTGCAGGTTCAGGATTCCTCTAAAGGAATGGTAGTGTATCATTTTGAATTTTTATCAGTCAAACTCAATTCTGATACTGATTACATCATTCCCTATTGGCTCAAAGACGATCGTCTTTGGAGTAAATACGATTGTGTTTGACGTAAATACGATTGTGTTTGGCGTAAATACGAATGTGTTTTACCAAAAGGATACTTCCTTTTACCAAAAGGGAATTACAAAGCTTCCTATGAGTATTGAGGTTAATAGTTTCTTTTCAAACTGATACCCTACCAAAGGAATCGTGGAATCCCGTACGAAGCCGTTTAATTCCCTCAAAGAATGAAATAAAACGGTAGGATTTTTGTTTCATACCCAATAAAATACCATGCTGAAAGCCGTACCGAATACCTCGAATACCGATCTCGAATTGATTGCTTTATATAAAGGTTCAAACGATAATGCCTGCATCGGCGAGTTGTTTAAACGATATACGCACCTCGTTTTTGGTATCTGCATGAAGTATTTAAAGGATGAGGATGATGCCAAAGATGCCGTCATGAATATCTTTGAGAAGCTGCCAGAGGATTTAAAGAAGCACGACATCGCCCAATTCAAACCGTGGCTCTTTTCCGTGGCTCGGAATCATTGTTTGATGGACTTGCGGAATACAGCATCAAAGCAAACGAAGGACCTGGAGATGGCTCGGGATTATGAAACGATTATGGAAACGGATACGGAATTGCATCTTGATAAAGAACAAGCATTGAATGATCTGGAGGCGGCTATTAAAGAATTAAAAACAGAACAGAAAGTATGTGTCGAATTGTTTTATTTGCAGGAGAAAAGTTATCAGGAGGTGGCGGACATTACGGGGTATGATTTGAACAAAGTAAAAAGCGCGATACAGAACGGGAAAAGGAATTTGAAGATACTAATGACTGAAAAAAAATGAAAAACAAACTGGTGGACATCTTTGCCGAATCGGAATGCATTTCCGAGGACCTGATAATTGATTATCTGGAGGATAAACTCACTCCCGCGGAGCGGCATTTTGTGGAGCGGCATCTGGCAAACTGCGAACTGTGTACTGATGCTGTCGAGGGCTTGTCATTAATTAATGATAAGAGCAGGATTAAGGACATAGTGAAGGAACTTAACGACCAGATTACGGCACAAACTACCACTCGAAAACCGCTACCTTTCTGGATGAATACTAAATTCAGGATAGCGGCAACTGTGGCGATCTTCCTGATTGCGGGAGCTGTTTTTATGTTCTTAAATACCAATAATAAGGAACAAGATGCGAAGCTATTCTCTGATAAATATGAGCCTTATCAAAAGGAAAACATTCATCCGAAGGAAGCGCAAACTCCTGCTATTATTCCTGAAGATAAAGTTGTTATTAACGATGATGGAAAGGTATTGGAAACCCCGCAATCGAAGGGAGAAGCACCTATTATTCAAAATAAAATGAGTGAAGAAAACAGTCCGCCTGCTCCGAAGAATTCTCCTGCCAAACTTATCGCGATGGATGCCGAATACAAAAAGGATAAAGCGAATAATACCGAAGTAAATATCCCGCTTGCCGCAGAGTCCGTTAATGCTGTTGATGAACAAAAGATGGTGGTTGTTTCTCAAGACAGGAATACGGTTACTGCCGCCCCGCAAATGCAGATGAATGGCAATAGCCAAACCATGAACGCCCCTCCGAATGTTGCCTATGCTGCCAAGAAAGGGAAGAGCGACAAGGCGTTGAAGAAAGAAATCTCCTCGCCGAAGGCGACTGCAAAATATACTAATATTAATGAAGGCTATCGGAGCAACAATGCCAGCCCTGCGAAGCCTGATGTAGCCGCGATTCCTGACAATACCACCCCTCGCCTCATTGATTCTGCGATGAGTAATTACGATGCCAAGGAGTTTGAACGAGCCAGCGGTTGGTTCAAAAGGATATTAGATAAGGATGCCGTTAATTATAATGCCCTGTTTTATGCCGGCGTATCGTTCCTTTCATTAAATAAGGCGGACAGCGCAATTGCTGATTTCGACAAGGTTCTTGACATCAAAGGCGGAGCTTTTTATCAGGCGGCACAATGGTACGAGGCATTGGCTTTTATCAAACTCAACAAAAAGAGCAAGGTGAAGAAATTATTAAAAGCAATCGTTGCCGAGGGCGGTTCATACCAATCCAAAGCCGATGATATGCTGAAGGAATTGGATAAATAAAAGGGCGAAAGACCCTTCCAAATCGCTTTTCGGCATCCTTTAAATAGCGCGATTCTGACCTTTTGATCGGACAAGAACCCGTCAGGCGTTCGGTGCGTTCAAAACACCGTTGAAATTTGCTTTTCAATACAATTTAAGTAGTTCCATCCCCTCGCGATTTCATTTCGCGAGCGCGCGATTTCATTTCACCGAACGGTGGAAGACCTTGAGCTAACAGTGGAAGACCTTGAGCTAACGGTGGAAGACCTTGAGCTAACAGTGGAAGACCTTGAGCTAACGGTGGAAGACCTTGAGCTAACGGTGGAAGACCTTGAGCGAACGGTGGAAGACCTTGAGCTAACGGTGGAAAAGCTCAAATTCGAAGGATTAAGGTGATTCCATCTCTTGATGGGTTTTTCTCCCACGCTCCTCATTCACATCCCACAGTTCGGAACTGATTTGTGGGGAATAGGTCGAGAAAGATTCGTTTCTTTGCAGCCATATATAATAGCATGATTAAGAAATATTATCAGGAATTCCTGACCTACACTTACTTGCAAAGGAAAGGGATTTTATGGCTGTCGGCCCTGCTTTTTATGACTATCGTTTGTATGAAGGCTATGGATTATATGGAGAGTGATAGGGTAATTGATTTTTCTCAATTTGAAAATGATAAGGCTCTGAATAACCGACATGCTTCTTCTTTTAAGGATAGGTTGGAGGAGAATTACACGAATGAAATTACCAATCCTGATAGCCCTATCCGCTCCTTCAATCCTAATTCCGCAAGCGATGATGACTATCTCGAAATGGGATTAAGTCCGAAGCAGGTTTCGGTCATACGGAATTATATTACCAAAGGCGGGAAATTCAAAAGTAAAGACGATTTTAAGAAGATGTATTGCATCGGTAACAGCGATTACAATAGGTTGAGTCCCTATATCCTTATCCCTGAACAAAGGAAAGAGATGTCGAAAAAATTGTTTGATAAACCGAAGGGTGCATATATTCAAAAATCAGATATTACTTTGGAATTAAATACTGCCGATACGGTTACTTTAACCCAGCTTCATGGTATCGGAACCGCTTATGCACGGCGGATCATCAAGTATCGCGATGCCTTGGGCGGGTTCAATAATAAGGAACAATTATTAGAGGTTTATGCATTCGACTCCTTGCATTATAATCAGATAGAAGAGCATATAACCGTGAATACCGATTTGATAAAAAAGATAAATATCAACATCGCCTCCTTCGATGATTTAAAGAGGCATCCTTATCTCAAAATCACGATTGCCAACGCCTTGATTAATTATCGAAAGCAGCATGGCAATTACAAAGAAGTAAGCGATATTAAGAACCTCACCCTGATGAATGATGGATTATATCTTAAACTCGCTCCCTACCTTTCGGTCAATTAGGATGCGAATTTTAACCTATTTGGATTCATAACCTTATTCCACCACTCCCAAAGTCCAATTCGCCTCCACATCCCAGTTGGCGCGGATATTGAAAATCTCTTTGCAATAAGTAATTCGTTCCGGATGAAGATGCCGAAAATAGTCGCCCGTATCCCATTTTCCATTATTATTTGCATCAAAAACAAGCTTCAATTTATACTTTTGAGGATCCAAGAAATTATAATTCAAGACCGTATCTCCACTAATAATATGCTGCTGACAAACTTCATCCCTATCATTCAATAACTGCAAAATATAATTAGTACCGTTCTTCGGAGCCTTAAATTTCAATCGCATACTGCCGTAGTCTTTTGCAGATTTAATTTTAGTATTGAAGATAATCAAAGTATCATTTGTCAGCCCAAAAATATCTTTGAAAGTACCCTTCAGAATCGTGAGCGAATAATTTGCACCCTCCTTCCAAGGATATTTTATTACGAGTTTTCTTTTTGTAGAATCCAAACCGCTTACCTTGAAATTTTTAATAGGTAAAGTATCTTCTTTCATCCTGAATTTCGTGGAATCAAAATCAACAATCGGATGCGAACAAACCAATTGTAAATCGCCCTCTGGAGAAAGTGATTGTCCGCTATTCGGAAGAGAATTAATGTTCAGCATAAATTTAACAACCTTGTCTCTGTTTTTCTTTTGCTCCTTCGGCTTGATATGGATGGAAAGGGTGTCCATATTTTTCGCATTATCACTAACAATAATCTTCATCGAATCCTGCGGAAAACTGGTGAACCAATAGATAATCGTATCTCGTGCTATAGAATATTCAAAGAATGAAACGGCAGTATCTTTTGCAGGATTATTAGTGATTTTAAAGCCCACATCAATAGTCGGTTTGTTTAAGATAAAAACCATCTTTCCAAACTCTTCACAAAACGATTTCACGAGGTATTGCTTGGCTTTTACTTCCTCGAAAAGGAACAAGTTTGCGGTATCTTTTCCATTAATTTGAATAGGCTTTTCAACTAACCCAATTGCCTCTGCCGGTTGGTCGAAAAGGTAATTATTATTGAGGTCTTTCAATGCGAATAATTTATACGTTCCTTGTTTAATATTATTGATTTTATAATTCCCCGTACTGTCCGTTTTAGCGAAGTAATCAGGCTTATGCAGAGTAGGAACAGAATCATTAAAATCTTTGTAAAGCATGATTAAAATACCTTTGTCGGTCTTTAAATCTTTAGCATATTTACATCTGCCGGAGAGGGTAAGCGAATCCACATAATCGCCTGTGGAGAATACATATTGAAATCCTTCTTTGATATTTCCCTCATGCGTATCCGAAATGGAATTGCCGAAGTTGATATTGTAGGTGGTGTTGTCTTTTAATTTCTCTTTAAACTTAATGATAAGGCTCTTTTTCTGCACTTTAATATCAGGTTGTTTTTCCAGCGGAGGCGAGATCACGATTTGGCTCAATTCATCTTTAAGTTGGATGAATTCATCGAACTCTATTTTGATTTGCGGGGCATTAAAATGGGTGGAAAGGGTATCCGGAATCGCTTTAACCATCTTTGGAGGAATAATATCTTTTATTCCTCCAGTTGGCGGAACAATATGAGCACAAGAGGCACTAATTAGTATTGCTGAAACGATAAAAATATACTGGATAGATTTCATAAAGATGCTCGATAAAAAAAGGTTTCAATTAACTTTGTTAGTTCTTCGAGATAGTGCTGATCAATAGCATCAAAGGTATTTAATTCCGAACTGTCAATATCCAAAATCATAGCTACTTCATGGTTATTAAATATCGGCAAAACAATTTCTGATTTAGATTCGGAGCTGCAAGCAATATGTCCGGGGAATTTATCTACATCGGGAACGATGATCGTTTTCTTTTGCATCCAAGAAGTACCGCAAACGCCTTTACCATAAGTTATTCGGGTGCAGGCTACTGGTCCTTGAAAGGGTCCTAATACCAATTCGTTTTCTTTCACAAAATAAACTCCCACCCAAAAGAAATTCATCCCAAACTTTAATGCCGCAATGATGTTTGAAAGATTCGCAATGAAATCTTTTTCGCCTTCTACTAAAGCTTTTATTTGAGGGATAAGACTTTGATATTTTTCTGCTTTATCAAGAGTATCGGAAGGGATATTTAGAATCTCGGGCATGTTATTTTTTATCTTAAATTATGCACAAGCTATGGTCGCGATACTGATTTTTATATCCTGCACCATTGCAAGTGCGATGGCGGCAGCTTCAAGCGTAGAACCGGTTGTAACTACATCATCCACCAATAAAATATGCTTACCGCGAAATAATTCCAAGTCGTTTACCACGAATTTATTCTCTACATTTTTCCATCTTTCATACCTTCTTTTTGTGGTTTGGGTGGTGGTTGAAATAGTTTTTACGGTGGTACTAAAATCTGTCGGTTTATTCATTGTTTTCGATAATCCTTCTGCGAATTGTTCGCTTTGATTGTAGCCTCGTTTGCGGTATTTATCTTTATGCAAAGGGATTGGGATTATCACATCAACGGTGTTATACAAATCTGTTTCCATAAGGTCGTAACCATATAGTTCTCCCAAATAAATCCCTACATCTTTTCGTCCATTATATTTTAAATTCCAGATTAATCCCTGCGATAATCCACCTTTTATATAATACAAAAACGAAGTGGCGGAATGAACATTTATTCTTCCATCAAATTTTTTTGAAACGGGGTTTATTTTATGTGGATGGAAATTGGTTTTGGGTAAATGAAACCTGCAAAAGGTGCAAATAAAATCTTTGGGATTCGTCAAAGCGTTATCGCAGGCGGGGCAACAATTCGGGAACAATAAATTTATGAAAGACTTGAACATGAAAACGGATATGAGGGGCGAAAATAGCGATAACGAGAGAAAGATTTTAGATAAGGAAGTGAAAATATAAGCGTCAAAAAAAGCCGCAACAGCGATTGTTGCGGCTTTTTTTACTCCTAATATATAGGTAGTTTACTTTTTGCCTTTGGTTTTATAATCGGCGATTGCTTTCTCAATATTTGGTTTCATATCGGCGAAGTCTTTATCTGTTTTACCCGTTTCTAATGCCTTATTGGCGGCTGTAATCGCTTCGTCGTATTTATTCATTTTCGCTAAAATCTGTGCCATTGTCCAGTAAGCTCGCATCTCTGCTTTGATGGCAAGAGCTTTGTTTGCCCATTCCAATCCTTGTTCGAGGTGCATGCCCGAAGTCATCGTATATCCCGCTGCCTGACGAAAAAGCACGGCTTTGGATGGGTTCGCATTTAATGAATCTTTTATTGACGCCATCACTTTTTCATCGGTGTTGGAGGTAACTGTGAAGGGAACGTGGAGCTTTTCCCACATCAAATTAATGATACATGAATTCATGGTAATCTTAGAGAACCAAAACTCCATGTTTTCGTTGTTTTCGTTCGTTACGGGTTTTACTTTTACTCGTAATACATCATCGGCTTTGTCGTAACCATAAGCTCCCCAAAGGTCTTTCTTTTTATTGAAGATGATGGTCCATTCCGATTTGCCGGGAATGGTAAAAAAGGCGTACTTACCCGCTGCCAATTTGTTTCCTTCGATCATTACATCATCGGAGAAGGAGATGACCGTTGCTTCATTGGCTCCCGTTCTCCAAACGGAATCGTAAGGAACTAAATCGCCCCATATTTTCCGTCCTTTTACGGCGGGGCAATGATAGTCTATCGCGATTTCTGTAAGCCCCATTGTTTGTGTTACTTGCGCTTTAGGGCTTGCTTGCGGAAGTTTCAGTTGTGCCTTCATTGTTGCCGGCATCAAGGCAATTGCGATTACTAATGCTGTGGTGATTTGGATTATCTTTTTCATATTTATTAAATTATTTATGGATGCAAATATAGAAAAGGAGCGGAAGATTTATTTTATCAAAACCAAAACAAATTAAAATACTAAACGTACAAGTAACTATAACGAATCTGATTCCAAGAACAATAAAAGGATGCTATAATCAAAACAATTAATGCAATGAAAAGGAAGATTAATATGGAGAACATCGGCAGAATAAGCGACCAAAAGATGGAGATAAAAGCCGGCAGGGTATTGATTTCAGAACCCTTTATGAATGACCAGTATTTCGGGAGGAGCGTAGTGCTTTTATGCGAACACAATACCGAAGGAACGGTCGGTTTTATCCTCAATAAACCGATGGTGATGACCATTAATGAAGCGATGGACGACTTCCCCGATCTGGACGGCAATGTTTATTTCGGCGGTCCGGTGCAGACCAATATGATTCACTTTATTCATCGCCTTGGCGAGCAACTGCCGGGCAGTATCGAGATAGTGAATGGCATCTTTTGGGGAGGCGATTTCGAGACCCTCGCTTTTTTGATTGATACCAAGCAAGTCCATGCCGATGATGTCCGGTTTTTTGCAGGATACAGCGGCTGGGAACCGAAACAATTAAAAAAAGAAATCAAAGACAAGACCTGGATTATCGGCGAAGGCAATGTTCGGTTTCCGTTCTCCAAAGACCCCGACCACCTGTGGCGCGAAGTCCTGAAAGGGATGGGTAAAGAATTCTCCGTCATCGCAAATTTCCCTGAAGACCCTTCGATGAATTGAGGATGCCTCGGCGATAAGAACTAAATCTCTTTCCCCCGAAATTGTTCAACCGGTTCCAAATAAATCTTTACCCTTTATTTGGTAGTGGTCCAAATTCTTTGCATCTTTGCCGCCTCGAAATTAAAATTAATTAAAAATAAAATAAGAATAACATGAGCGCACCAAAATACGAACTCGTAGTACATGAACCCAAGGATGTTCCCGGAAAAGTGATTAAAGCAAGATCCATTAAACTGGCATTGACCGGAAACATCTATTATAGCCCTCCCTTTCCTACCTTAGCAAATTTTGACTTGCACATTACTGATGTCACCAATTTTGAAGCAGGCACCAAAACCACGCCTCCCACAAAAACGGTTACCGAGCGAGATGGTGCGGTAGATATTATGGATCGCGACATAGAAGCGTATCGTATTGCCGGTCAGATATTGGTAAACGCTGCCCCAAACCATACTTTAGCGAACCAAATAGCTGAAAGTTTTGATATGGAGTTGAAAACTCATACCAGCCAAGGTCCTCGTCAGGATGAATTATTGGACGGACCGGAACCCCATTCTGTTCTTTACAGGATGAAAGGCACGGGTCCGCATCAAATTCAGACAAGCCCTGATCATGGAACCACTATTGTTGCGGTTGATCCAAGCAGCAAAGGCGAAAAAGTGATAAAAGGGCTGACCTTATTAGTAAATATGTGGTACCGAAACCGTCAAATCCTTCCCCATGACCTTTTTGGCGATTGGACAGACTGGAAGCCCTTTGCCCCCACAAAATAAGCCGAAAGCTAAATTTTACGGGATTTCAAGCAGTCCAGGTAATCATTCCGAAAAAAGGGGGATGAATACCTGGACTTCTTCATTCAAAAAACCATTTTGCAAGACTTCATTTCCATTTTGAAAGACTTCATCTTCAAAAGGAAGTCTTTCAAAATGGAGAAGAAGTCTTTCAAAGAGGGTAGGAAGTCTTGCACAGAGGGTAGGAAGTATTGCACAGAGGGTAGGAAGTATTGCACAGAGGGTAGGAAGTCTTTCAAAGAGGGTAGGAAGTATTGCACCTCGGGTTTGCAGTCTTTCACCACGGGTTTGCAGTCTTTCATAACGGGTTTATAGTCTTGCAGACGTTTTTCAGGGTTATTTTATGGTTTTTGGGGGATTGTTATTCCAAATAGTTTAGTAGTTTTGCCGCCAATAATAAAGCTAACTCTAACTAATATTAACAAAATGAAAACAACAATTACAAATTTAATCATGGCAGCCATGCTGCTAATTTCAATCAACACAATCGCCCAGGCACCCAATTATCTCTGGGCAAAAGGAGCAGGCGGAACTGGTAGTGAGTGGAGTCGTGGCGTTGCCACAGACGGCAGTGGGAATGTATTTGTAACGGGACAGTTCAGTAGTCCCACCATCACTTTCGGAACGACTACCCTAACTGGGGGCATGGGCAGTTACGATATATTTATTGTCAAATACGATGCTTCAGGTACTGTTCTCTGGGCAAAAGGTGCAGGCGGAACTGGTGATGATTTTGGTTGCGGCGTTGCCACAGACGGCAGTGGGAATGTATTGGTAACGGGCGGTTTTACTGGTCCCACCATCACTTTCGGAACAACTACCTTAACCAATGCGGGAAATTTCGATATGTTTGTTGCCAAATACGATGCTTCAGGTACTGTTCTTTGGGCAAAAGGAGCAGGCGGAACTGGTAGTGAGTATAGTCGTGGCGTTGCCACAGACGGCAGTGGGAATGTATTGGTAACGGGTTCTTTTACTAGTCCCACCATCACTTTCGGAACAACTACCTTAAACAATGCGGGAAGCACCAATATTTTTATTGTCAAATACGATGCTTCAGGTACTGTTCTCTGGGCGAAAAGTGCAGGCGGAACAGATAATGATTTTGGTTTCGGCGTTGCCACAGACGGCAGCGGGAATGTATTGGTAACTGGCTGGTTTAGGAGTCCCACCATCACTTTCGGAACGACTACCTTAACCAATGCGGGTCTTGGTAATATGTTTATTGTCAAATACGATGCTTCAGGTACTGTTCTCTGGGCGAAAAGTGCAGGCGGAACAGATAATGATTATGGTCGCGGCGTTGCCACAGACGGCAGTGGGAATGTATTGGTAACGGGACAGTTCAGTAGTCCCACCATCACTTTCGGAACAACTACCTTAACCACTTTGGGAAATTACGTTATGTTTGTTGCCAAATACGATGCTTCAGGTACTGTTCTCTGGGCAAAAGGTGCAGGCGGAACTGGTGATAATTTTGGTAACGGCGTTGCCACAGACGGCAGTGGGAATGTATTGGTAACGGGCGGTTTTACGAGTCCCACCATCACTTTCGGAACAACTACCTTAACCAATGCGGGAAATGTCGATATGTTTGTTGCCAAATACGATGCTTCAGGTACTGTTCTCTGGGCAAAAGGTGCAGGGGGAACTGGTGATGATTTTGGTTACGGCGTTGCCACAGACGGCAGTGGGAATGTATTGGTAACGGGACAGTTCAGTAGTCAGATCATCACTTTCGGAACAACTGCCCTAAACTATGCGGGAGGTAGCGATATTTTTATTGTCAAATACGATGCTTCAGGTACTGTTCTCTGGGCAAAAGGTGCAGGCGGAACAGATAATGATTGTGGTTTCGGCGTTGCCACAGACGGCAGCGGGAATGTATTGGTAACGGGACAGTTCAGTAGTCCGACCATCACTTTCGGAACGACTACCCTAAACAATGCGGGAAGCACCAATATTTTTATTGTCAAATACGATGCTTCAGGTACTGTTCTCTGGGCAAAAGGTGCAGGGGGGCTTTGGTATGATTATGGTTTCGGCGTTGCCACAGACGGCAGTGGGAATGTATTGGTAATTGGCTATTTTAGTAGTCCCACCATCACTTTCGGAACAACTACCTTAACCAATGCGGGAAATTACGATATGTTTGTTGCCAAACTCTCAGCAATAAATGGAATAGAAAGCGTGGAGAATAGTACTGGTATTTCTGTTTATCCCAACCCCGCCACCACCCTTCTCAACATTCACCACAGCACCAGCACCTCCCCAGAAACCTTGCTTATCACCGACCTTCTGGGTACTGTAGTTTATAAAGAAATACTT